>NZ_JBNNFM010000014.1:0-121364 GCF_050267765.1 Flavobacterium sp. NPDC079362
TGCTGTGACTAACACTTTTATCTTTAGGAATCTGAGCATATTTACAAAAAAAATGATTCTCGTAAAAATTCTCAAACACTCTGGAACTGGCTCTGTTTTCATTTAAGACACCAAAAATACAAAGTTTAAATAATTCCTTACCTTTTAATTTTTTAGCATTCCAATCAACCATTGTTTGCTGAGCAAAAAAATCAAGTTGATCTTCTGAAATATAATTTAATATTTCTTTTACTTCTGTTCTGATTTGCATTTTCTGATATTTATTGACATACAGAAAATAAAAATAATAGTTTTTTACAAAAGTTCCTTACACTCTTGGTTTTGAACTTTGACAAAGGTATCAACCAAACTTATAATATCTGACCTCAACTTATATGGTAAAAAAATAAAAATAACAAACCCGATACTTTTTTTCAAAATATCGGGTTCATTGCACCAACTTAAACTTAACTCAAAATAAAATCAAACTAACTTATTTCTCGATTGGAGTAAATTTTATAGCTGTTCCTCCGCCAGCTGCCAATTTAAGATCAAATACTGTTTTGTTATTTACTTTCTGTTTTGAAATCGTGACAGGATATGGGTTTGTTTTATAATTTGCTCCCGCTCCATCAGCATAAATTTCAGCTTCATACTCTTTTTCAGCATCTAAAAACGTCAATGCTACTTTTAGATTTCTGGCATAGCTGTTTGTAATAGAGCCCAAATACCAATTTTTCTCGTCCCAGTCTTTACGCACGATTGTTGTATATTCTCCTATTCTGGAATCTAAAACTTTAGTGTCTGACCATGTACAGGGAACATCTTTGATAAACTGAAACTCCGGTTTTCCTTCGTAATTCTCCGGTAAATCTGATGCCATTTGCAACGGACTGAAAATGATAACATACAATGCCAATTGATTGGCTAAAGTTGTTTGCACTCTTGCTCCGGAAGGTGTTTTATAATCAAAATTAAAATTCCCTGGTGTATAATCAAACGGTCCTGAAAGCATTCTGGTAAAAGGCAAAGTCGTTAAATGTTCCGGAGTATTTCCGCCATCAACAGACCAGGCATTGTATTCTTGTCCTCTTCCGCCTTCTTGTGTCATAAAGTTTGGATAGGTGCGCTGCAATCCTGTTCCTTTTATAGGCTCGTGATTGTCGATCATGATATGATATTTAGCCGCTGTTTCCATTACTTTTCTGTAATGACGTGCTCCGTATTGGCTATCATGCCATTCTTTTTTATCCAGATATTTATTTACATAACCCGTTTTTACGGTATTTACGCCCATTTTCTGATACAATTTAAAAGCATCTTCTAGCTGGCTTTCGTAATGTTTTGTAGCACCTGCCGTTTCGTGGTGCCCTATTAGACGAACATTTTTTATGGCTGCATATTTTGTAATTTCTTCCAGATTAAAATCAGGATATGCTTTTACAAAACTAAAAGAAGATCCGTCAGCGGTCCAATCGCCATCCCAACCTTCGTTCCAGCCTTCTACAAGAACTCCGTCTAAATTATTTTTGGCAGCAAAATCAATATATTCTTTTGTATTTTTAGTTGTCGCACCGTGTTTTGGTCCTTGTCCCCAAGTGTATTTTTCCAGATGCATTCCCCACCAGATTCCAATATATTTTGAAGGTGTAATCCAGGAAAGATCTTCAATTTTTGAAGGTTCATTTAGATTTAGCATAATGGTCGAAGTCGCAACTTCTCCCGGATTTTTTCCTACCACAATTGTTCTCCAAGGAGTTTTAAAAGGTGTTTGGGCATATACTTTTACGCCATTTTTCCAAGGCACCAATTCGCTTTTGTATTGTTTATCATTTGTTTTCAATAATGTCATTGAAGTGAAATCCGTTAGATTGGCTTCGTGAATTGCTACAAATAATTTTTCTTTTGTTTCAAAAGTCGCCGGTGTATTGATCGTATCAGTTTTACTTGTTGGCGTTTTACGGTAGGTACTTTCATAATAACTGTTTTCACGGTGCACGGGAATCCACCAAACATCATTATTTGATTTGAAAGTAAATTGAGTAATCTCATTGGATATTTCAACTTTATTTAAATGTGGCTGTTTTGGAAATTCATATCTAAAACCAACTCCGTCATCAAAAACCCTGAAGATGATATCAACCAAACGTTCTTCTCCTTTTGACTCTTTCAAGTGAACAATTAGTTCGTTATGGTGATCTCTTACTTTTTTGAATTCTCCCCAAGGTTGTTCCCATGTTTCGTCTGCTGATTTTTCTTCGGTGGAAACCACTTCAAAACCGTCGGTCATTTTTTGGATTCCTTTAAATTCAAATCCCATTAAAGAAGGTTCTATAACTGATTTTCCGTTTGCTGTAAAACTATATTGTGGCTGACCTGTGGGGGTTAATTCAAAAACTAATTCAGTATTTTTTCCCGGAGAGCTTATTTTGTATGTTTTTTTAGTACTGCATGCAACTAACAATATTGATGCTAAGGCGATTAGACAGTATCTATATTTTATGTTTTTCATTATTTAATTGTATTAATTACAACTCTTTATTTAATTTCGTTTAGTAACTGTTTTGCTTTTGCTGGCTGCATGGAAACAAAATAATTAAAAGCCTGATCTATTTTTTTCTGGGCATCGGCATTGCCTTTTTTATCCATTCGCAGATTGTACATTTTACTGATATCAGGAAAAACAGTTTCGGTACTTTTTACACCGGCAAATGCTTTTACTTTTTCGATATAAGTATAGCCAAATTCTACTGTTGGTTCGAACATTGTTCCTTCTCCAAAGTCATTCCAGGTCACCAATTGCAGGTAATTGACATTGGCATTTTTTGCCAGAGAAAGTGTTTCATCCAGAGTTGCTCCGTTATTGTGTTCTATAGTCCAGCCAATTGCTGCTCCACCGCCGCCTTCGGCATAAAAATCTTTAAAACCGGGATAAGCACTTCCCATTGCAACGCCCAATTTTGGCATTGTATTGGTGTAAAAATTTGTAAGCGTGGTACTGTTTTTATATACCCAGGCATATTCTCCTGAGGCATTGTCTCCCGCGTCTGCAGATTCGCCCCAAAGGGTTAAAAAAGTAGGTTTTACGGTTAACGTATTAAAAACATTTGTCCATTCAGCCGGTGTCTGCAATACAATTGGTCCGAAATTAAGCAACAATGGTTTTCCATTTATTTTGATATAATTTTTATCTCCAAAATAATTGGTTTGCAAATAAGCTAAGTCCGTTTTTGCTGCACCTGTAACTGAAATCGCTTTTCCTGCATTTACTACATTGGGCAAAAATCGATCTTCATAAACAATAGCATATTCTAGTCCTACTTTGTTTAACATGGCTATTAACTGTTCTGTGTTTTCCTTTACCATTCGATAATCGTTTACATCAAAAGTGCCATACCAATCGATCAAAACACCATCGATTCCTGAATATTTCATCAATAATAAATGATTTTCAATCACATTTTTATCGCCTGAATGATAGGGACCAATTAGCGGATAATAGTACGACGCAATTTCTCTGCGATTGTTTGCACCAATGTTATTTGGATTTTTGTTTGCCATTGTCCAGTGATATCCCCATTTTTTATCGGCACTACTTTCATTGGTTTCAAACCAAGACATATAATGAACATAAATTTTGGTGCTATTTGTTTTTTCAATCGCAACAGGTTCAAATGTTTCCGGTTCTGTAGGTTTATCAGATTTTTTATCATCGCTGCTACAACCTGCGGCGACTAAAATATTCATGATCCCAAAAAACAATAATGTGATAGATCTTTTCATATTGATGTGTTATTTGTTTTATTTTTTTGCCACAGATTAAAATGATTAGAAAGATTTTTTTTTAATTATTTCATGTAGATGAATTGTAATTATATCAAAACCAAATCTGCTTTAATCTGCTCAATCTGCGTGAAACTTTTTTAATCATTTTAATCTTCTAATCTGTGGCTAAAATTATTTCACGCAGATTGAGCAGATTATTTTTTTTGCCACTGATTAAAAAGGTTTCCATAGATTTTTTTAATCATTTTAATCCTCTATAATTTGTGACTAATTTTTTCTCGCAGATTTTGCAGATCTGGCAGATTTATTTTTTTTGCCAATGATTAAAAGATTTTTAATTCTCAATTTTTAATTCATAAGTTTCATTCATATAAAAATATGTCAGCCTTCCACGACTAACCAACACGGAAGACTGACATTCAAGAACCTAATACCCAGGATTCTGTACCAGGTTTTTATTTGTAGTTAAAACTGTGCTTGGAATTGGAAAAATTGCTCTGTACTTTTCAGTTGTTCCTTTTTCCCACCATGTCTTGAAGAATGTTCCAAAACGGATGTTATCTGTTCTTCTTCTTCCTTCAAAAGTAAATTCCTTAAGCAATTCTTTATCAATAAAGTCAAGATCGATCAGGGTTGGCATTTCTTCTCCGGCACGAGCTGTAATTTGTTGAACAAATGGTTTTGCCAAATCTGCAGATCCCAGACGAACATAACATTCAGCTTGCATCAATAAAATTTCGGCATAACGAATCAATACAAAATCATTATCACGTTCCCATTGATCACCTGCTTTCATTTCATATTTTCCTAAACGAACTCCTTGGTTTTCTTTGGCATCAGCAACACTGGTAACTTCTTCTGTATATGTTAACGGTTCTCCGTTATCCATTACAATAACCTGACCTGTTGCAACACTAATCTGATCTCCGGCCACCATACATTTTCTTCTTTTATCTGTCTCGGCAAAAGCAGAATATACGCCTGGTTGAGCACACATTCCGTTCGCACTCCACGGAAAATCATTTCCTGATGCCGAGATCGTCAATTTATGTAAATAATGGCACGACATTGAGCTCATATAATTACCTACTGTTCCTGCTTTTTGATCGTAAGGAATTGCGAAAATAATCTCTGGTGACTTTTCATTTTCTTTTGCAAAATTGGCAAAGAAATCGGGTGTCAAAGTATATCCGGTAACTTTCTGGCACATATTGATGCAATCCTGCCAACGGGCCGTACCTATAAAAGCTTCTGAATTTAAATACAATCTTGCCAGTAAAGAATAGGCTACATTTTTTGTCAATTTAGAATACACCACATTTGAATTTAAATATGGAATAGCATCCAGCAGCTCTTTTTCTACAAAATCATAAACTTGTTTTCTGGTAGAATTTGATGGTAAAGAAGTATCCTCAAAATTGACTACAATTGGCACATTACCAAATGCATCTAAAAGGTTGTAGTAATAATAAGCTCTCAACGATTTTAGCTCTGCATAAATTGGAGCTTTTGCTGCATCTGTCAATGGCGATTTATCTACTTGGTAAATAATCGAGTTGATTTTGGCAATTCCGGTATAATTGTAACGCCAGGCCGAAAGAATCAAACGATTATCTGCCTTCCAGGTGTGCTTTTGTATGTCCTGATATTGACCTCCATCATACCAGTTGGTTCCTCTTGTTGGAATCGTCGCTTCGTCTGAAGCTGTTTCATTCAGGAAAAATACATACTCACTTGTTGGATAATTATTTGATATTCCGTCTGCAAATCCTCTTAACGAAGAATAAGCTCCTCCCACTAATGCATCAACTTCTTTTGGAGTATTTCCAAAATTGCCGTCTTCTACTCTGTCATATAAATCTTCATTCAGATTGGTACATGATATCGTAAAAAGCACGCTCACTAATAGTGCTGCTGTTATTTTGATTTTCATTTTTTATATTTTTGAGTTAATCGCTTAGTTATTTAGCGTAAAATTTAATCCTACAGAAATCGTAGTTGGTCGGGGATAATTATTATATCTGTCAATTCCGGGAGCTGCTAATCCGGTTAAATCCATTACTCCAGTCTGATTGATTCCGTCTTGTGCATTTAATCCAATTTCAGGATCTACGCCTTTATACTTTGTAATTACAGCAAGATTTTCTCCCATAAGATAAATTCTCAATTTTGAACTTTTGTATTTCAAAGGCATAGTATACCCAACAGAAACATTTTGAAGCCTGAAGAAAGAAGCATCTTCGATCCAATAACTGGAGTATTTTGGAGCAGATGTAATGCCGCTATTTAGAAAATCATCAGGAACATTAAAACTTGGTAATCTGTTAGGATCGTTCAACATCATGTTGGTTGCATTCAATGCTTTTTGACCAAACATTCCGTATCCTGTCACACCTAAATCAAAATTTCCGTAAGCAAAATTCATTCCGATACCCATAGTCAAATCAGGCTGGATATTTCCTAAATCTCTTTTGTCACCATCTACTAAAACATTATCTAAAACTTTGTCTCCGGCAGCATTATAGTATAACATTTTTCCATCGGCACCAAGTCCTGCGCTTTGAAAGCCCCAGAAAGTTCCAACTGCATAACCTTCGGCAATAATTTGAGAATATTGTCCTGACATACCTGCTAAACCATGCAAAGATCCACTGTAAATTACATCAGTTTTATAAGTAGGATTGGATAATTTTTCTATTTTTTGAACGTTGTGACCTAAAGTCAAATTAGCGTTCCATGAAAATTTATCTCCTTTTATGATATCAGCATTCAAAGTAAGTTCAACTCCTTTGTTGGACATTTCGCCAACATTTGCCAACATTGTTCCAACTAAATAAGGAGGCTGAGGCACTTCGTAAGTATATAATAGATCATCAGTGTTTTTTATATAATACTCAAATGAACCTGTAATTCTGTTGAACAAACTAAAATCTACACCAACGTTTAATTGTCTTGTTGATTCCCATTTTAAATCAGGGTTCGGATTTTGTTTTGGTGAATATGCCAAACTCCAGGTTCCTGTCTTTGGATCGTAGTAACTATCATTACCAACTCCTAAAATCGAAAGTGATTTGTACTCTCCAATTCCGTCCTGATTACCTGTAACTCCATAACCTACTCTAACTTTAAGATTGTCTAACCACCCTTTTGTTGAGCTCATAAATTCTTCGCTTGAAACTTTCCATGCCGCAGATGCTGATGGGAAAGTTCCCCATTTATTGTTTTCTCCAAAACGGCTGGAACCATCCCTTCTTACAGTACCTGTAAGCAAATATTTACCATCGTAAGAATAATTTGCACGGGCATAAAACGAAACCAAATCTGATTTTCCTTTATAAGAATACACATCGCCCAAACGATAATTATATCCCGCTCCTAAATTGTTTGAGGTAAAAGCATCTGTTACAAAACCACTACGCTGAGCACCAAAACCTTCGTAAATATTCTCTAAGTAAGAATATCCTGCAAGAGCACCAATAGTGTGTTTATCAATTACTTTATTGTAATTTACATAAATCTCGCCTTGAGCATTTGCAAATTCTGCATATGTTTTTTGAGCATAACCGTTTTCAGTTGTCCCTTCCATAACTGCATAACTTGGTTTGTAAGTACTACCTTTTACTGCATTATGTTCGTATGAAATGTTTGCTACAGCAAGAAAGTCTTTTGCAAACTTTACTTCGGTTTTAAAATACCCTAACAATCTGTGTCTTTCGTTATCAACCGTTCTGTTGGTTAAAATCTCTACTGGATTTTCGTAAATATTTCCGGAAACAGCTGAAAATTTGCCATTAGCATCATATACCGGAATTGTTGGATTTAGATTATAAGTACGCTCAAAAATTCTATAATCCATAGGATGCCACTTATCAACATTGGCAAATAACCCCATATCGAATTTCACCTCTTTATTATCTCCTAAATATTGATAAGCATTAACGTTTCCACTTAATCTTTCTAAACCTGTTTTTTTAATAACTCCCTCATTATTCAGGTACGAAAGTGATGTTCTAAAACCACTGTCAGCTTTTCCTGAATTAATACTTAAAGTATGAGATTGTGAAATTGCAGTTTGTTCAATTGCTTTTTGCCAGTTTGTATTTCCGCCATAATCAACAGCATCTTTATTTCCTGTACTGCGAACATAACCTCTCCATTGATTGGCTGATAAAAGATCTAAATTATCTGTTACATAACCCACACTTGATAAACCGGTGTAGGTAACTGAAACTCCTTTTGTACCGGATTTTGTTGTAATGATAATAACTCCGTTTGCTCCTCTTGATCCGTAGATAGCTGTTGCCGAAGCATCTTTTAGAACATCTACTGATTTAATATCAGAGGGCTGAACGATATTAATATCAACTCCTGCAATACCATCAACTACAATAAGCGGACTGTTGCTTGCTGTTAATGAAGTTCCGCCACGTAAACGTATAGTAGAACCTGCTGCAGGATCTCCCGAAGGACGAATAATATTTAATCCCGCTACTTTTCCCTGCAAAACCTGCTCTGTAGAAGAAAGTGTTCCTTTTACTAAATCATCTGCCTTAAGACTTGAAATTGCTCCTGTTAAATCTGATTTCTTTTGTGTTCCGTACCCTACAGAAACTACCTGAACTTCAGCAAGCATATAACCGTCATTTTGCAAACGAACATCTAAATTTGGTTTTGTTGCTGTAGTGATCTGAACTTTCTGAGTAGTTGATCCTATAAATGAAACTTCGATAGAACCTCCTACGGCTACGGCTAAAACAAATTTTCCGTCAAAATCTGTTGTGGTTGCATTTCTGGTTCCTACCTCAATTACCGTCGCTCCCGGTAATACACTTCCCACATTATCATAAACGGTACCTGATACCTGCTTTTTTTCCTGAGCAAACATTCCTGCCGAAAGAAAAAGCATGAAAATCATGAATACCACATTTTTAGTAGTCCACATTTGATGCAGGACTATTTTTTTATTTTTACTATTCATATGTAGTTATTTATTGTTTTTATCGGTCATATGCAATTCACATAGCCATTATTGGTTTTAGACCAAATTTTAGGTTATGCTCATTTCATTAGAATTGATGTTTTAATTTGATAGTGAATTATTTGTCTAAAGTTTTAAGAGGAATCGTGGTATCCGAAATCGTTTTGTCTTTATTATCTTTTACCAAAACATGAATTTCATTTAAATTAGGAACATCCTTAAGCTCTGTAACCAGATTGACAAATCCTTTTATTTCTGCCGTTCCTCCGGCAAACTCACCCTGAATTACTTTGGTTCCTGCTGTAATTGTATAGATCAATTTGTTTACACCCGACTCATTATTTTTTCTTGACATTCCAAGAAAATCTTTTTGACTGATTTGCAACGGAAAAAATCCAAAGACCGGTGCTGGTGGTGGCACAAAAGCTCCTGCGTATAAAACCTGATCCGGAGTTGTACCTGCCCAATTATCTTTTACCATCAGGAATACTAAATTTTTCATTTCGTAACCATCCGGTGTATTGTAATAATCCTTAGGAACTAAATCCATTTTATAAAAACCGTTTCCTAAATCTTTCAATTTTGTTTTTTCGGCAATTTCTGGTTTCGATGCTTCATACATTTGCTGAACGTCCCAATCATTCAATCCGCTATGTATGTGAACACTTGTTGCTCCCGCAAATTCCGGAATTAGATTAGCATTAAACAAAATACTTACTCCTTTATCAATTGTTGGTTTGGTCGGATAAGCTCTGATCAGCTCATTAGCCGTGTAAAATGAGGAAAAATCAGTATAAGCTATATTTGCTACTTCACTTTGTTTTGATCCGTTTTTATTTTTTATACGAAGCCAAAATCCGTCACTTGCAGCAATTTGAGCTGCGGTTTTAGAAAAATATGCAGTTGGAGTCAAAGTAAAACTCCAGATTTTGTCTTTGACGTGAGTCAGTTTTGCAAAATCAGAAGAATTTTCCCAATGTCCTGCATCTGGTTCTGATGGTGACCAAATCCACATGTATAATTCTTCATTTTCAGCATATGTAGTTGCCGAAAGATCAAAAAACCATGTCACCTTTTCATCATATTTGTACACGACAGGAAATGATGATATAGCACCCACAGCTCCTACAGTTTCTTGTGCCTGCATAAAATTAGGAGCCATCAAAAGGGCAAGTAAAATTGTATATATAAATTTTTTCATATTACTTTTTATTTAATAGCATTTAATTTAAACACATAAGATAGAAACACAGAACCTCCGGAAGTACGTGCTAACTGTAATTCCATTTCACCACCTTTACCCGGAATCGAGGTCACTCTTAATTCATCTGTTTTCTGAGTTTTTTGCGCATCGCTATACAAATAAATCTTAACAGCAGTACCCGGCGTTGTTGGCTGAAAGTCTGAACTTAGCTGCCAATAGCCTTTTGGTGCAAAAAGTGCAGGCACATTGCCCGTAACTTCATAACTTGTTGGATTGTTTTTTTCATCTACGCTGAATTTGATTTTAAAATCCTCGTAGTTAAAATAGGTACTCAAGTTTTCTTCGCTTGGTTCGATCTTATTTGCCTTCGCAAAATCATCCACCATTTTCAAATTTGTTAATCCCCAATTTCCACTTACTTTCTCATAAATGGTAATCGGATCAACGTAGCTTCCCTCTTCAGTGTTATCACAGCCAATGGCAAATAAACACATCATAAGAGCTAACCAGTAAATACTTTTACATCTCATAAATTTTGGTTTTTGTTAGTTTTTTTATCCCTTTAAAAGGACAGTACGAAACTAGATGTTAAATAAATCTAAAAAAAAACATCTGTGAAAAATCAAGATAATATCTGAATATATTCAAACTTAAACCGTTGAAAATCAATAAACTATTACGTTTTCGTAAATTCAAAAATCAAGACTTTGTTGAGATAAAAAACGCAAATAAATTATGGTAAAAATGACAATATCCAAATTAAAACATATTATTTTTTCACTATACTTATATTTAATTGGTTTTTATTGTATAATTGCAAGTTATTAAATTACTTTTAACATTTCGAAACCACTTTCTCACTGTACTGCCACTTTATTTAATCATATATTTATACTAACTACCCTAATTATTAAAAGTTGCTAATCATCAGCTCTTAAACTATTTTTGAATTACAAAAAGATTAACCATAACTATTTTTTTTACCCTAAACCAATCCAAAAACATGCGAAGAATAGTAATTCTGTATTTTTTCATTGCGGGTTTTTCTCTATCTGCAAAAGAGACAAATCCTGTTCTAGAAGAATTAGATAAAGTACTCCTCAAAAAGGAAACATACTTAAAACAGAAGTATCGTAAAATAGAAGCTTTAAAGAAAAATGTATCCAAGTTTACTTTGAGCCAAAACAACGATCTTCTCTATGATAATTATATGCTGTTGTTTGAAGAGTATAAATCTTTTAAATACGACTCTGCTTACTACTATTTAGAACAAGCTAAAATCAAGGCAATTGTTCTAAAAGATCCCAAGTATCTGGCTAAAAGCCGCATTAAAGAAGGATTCGTATTGCTTTCGTCCGGTCTTTTTAAGGAAGCAATTGATACACTAAATGTAATCGACGATAAAAAGCTCGATCTTAAAAACAAATTCGAATTCTACTCTATAAAAGCGCGCGCTTATTATGATTTAGCCGATTATAACAGGGACCAACGCTTTAATATACATTATGTACAACAAGGAAATCATTTCCTGCAAAAGGCGTTGGCCTTAATTGGTACCAATACTAATGAGTATTGGGCGGCAGAAAGTTTAAAACGCCTGAAACAGCAAGATTGGCGTGGCGCAGAATTTGCTTTTAGTTATTGGATCAATAATTATAAATTACCTCCGGATTATTACGGTATTGCAACTTCAAGCCTGGGTTATATTTACTCTGAAAGAGGATATACAAAAAAAGCCATTCATTATCTGGCTCTTGCCGCTATTGCTGATGTTAAAAATGCGACAAAAGAAACTGTGGCATTGAGAAATTTAGCCAATGAGCTTTTTAAAATGGGCTATCTCGACAAGGCCAATGAGTATATTAATATCGCCATGGATGATGCAACGTTTTATAATGCTAGGCATCGAAAAATAGAAATTTCGTCGATATTACCTATTATCGAAAAAGCACAATTGAATAATGTAAAGGAGAAAAATGATAAACTGGAAAGAATTATTATACTATTAACGATTTTGACTTTGATTATTATTCTGTTTTCTATCATTATTTTCAAACAACTAAAAGAAAGAAATAAAGCCAGAAAAATAATGGCTTCGTCATATGCGCAACTTCAGGAAATGAACATTAGCCTGAGTGAAGCAAATAAGATTAAAGAAGAATATATTACGTATTTTATTAAGGCAACTTCAGCTTTCATTAATAAAATAGATCATCTGCAAAAAAGTACATTACACAAGATCATAACTAAGAAAACAGATGAAGTTATTGCGAGTTTAAAGCGTTATAATGTTAAGGAAGAACGCGAAAATCTCTTTCATCAATTTGATGAAATCTTTTTGAAATTATTTCCCACTTTTGTGGCTGATTTTAATCATTTATTCCCAAATGACCATAAATGCATCGTTAAAAAAGGAGAACTTTTAAATACGGAACTCCGCATTTTTGCTTTGTACAGATTAGGAATTCAGGACAGCAATCAAATGGCAGAATTTCTGGAACTTTCTGTGGCTACAATTTATACGTATAAAACGAGAATCAAAAGCAAATCTGATTTTAAAGATTCTTTTGAAGAGAAGATTATGGCGATAAAAACGATTTAAATTATTTGGCCAAGGGTTAAACGGGTTAAAACAGATTTACACAGATTTTTTTTAAAATCTTTGGAAAAAAAATAGCCACGACCCGAGCGATCAATGTCATTAAGTTAAACGTTTTTGGAAAATAAAATTAATCGCGCAAAGGCGCTAAGATGCAAAGTTTAAACACAATAATGTCCTCCGATTAAATCTTTGCGATTTTGCGAAAGATTTAATCGGAAAACATTATTGCTTTTTTCTTAACTTAATGACATTGCCCGAGCGAGAGCGAATAAGCCACGCTATTCACGAATTTTCACATACTGATTGTACATAATAATTCGTCAATTCGTGGCTAACTTTTTTAATCTTTATAAAAAATCTGTGATAATCCGTTTAATCCGCATAATCTGTGGGCTATTTTTTATTCTGAAACTTCTAATTGAAGGACCACGTTTTGATATCGGGTACTTAATGAAAATAGCTGCTCGGCAAAAATCATAATGGCAAGCGGAACAAAGAAAAACGAGATTAGATTTTCTTCGTATAAAAAGTAAGTCGTTACAATAAAAATGCGTCCATATTCGAGATAATATATCCATTTTCGCTGTTCTAACAAAGCACCACAATTCACTAAAGTGATCAGAATAATCAAAAGCACAAATACCTTATCAACAGCATTCAAATATTCAAAATAATACGTAAAAACGGTTAAAAACAAAGTGCAAACTCCTAACTGAATATAGAGATAATTTTTGAATCGAAGTCTCTGATGCGGATTGGCTTTGTCTTGCAGAAAACGTTTCTCTAATATTGGCCTTATATCCTGATCCATATGAGCAGGACTTCCAAAAACGGCTTTCCATTTGGCTTTAAAACCTTTAGAACGTTTCCATAATTCATAGATTTCGAAATAATAATGAAAGTGCTGCCACAGAAAACTATAACTTTTTAAAGGATGTGTCAATCCATATTTGGGTTTTTCCTCTTCTTCCTGGAAAGTTCCAAAAATACGATCCCAAAAGGTAAACATATCACCATAATTTTTATCCAAATATTTTTCGTCAGAGGCATGATGGATTCCGTGAATAGATGGTGTTACAAAAACATATTCCAGCCATTTTATACGTTCAATAAGCTGCGTGTGTGTAAAAAAAGAATACGCTCCGTGAACAATTAACATTGTAATAACCATAGACGGATGAAAACCAACAAACGGAAGTACGCACCAAAAACCTGTTCTTACTATTGCCTGAAAGGTTGTAATTCTTGCTGCTGCAGTAAAATTAAATTCTTCGCTGTGATGGTGCACGATATGCGCCGCCCAGAAAAAATTGACTTCATGCCCTAACCGATGGTACCAATACCAAACAAAATCAGTCGCAAGAATTAAGGCAAACCAAACAAAAACATTACTTGGTATGTCAAAAATTCTATAATTATCATAAATCAAATAATACAATTGATAGAAGCTTGCCGCAATAAATAAATTGATCAATCGCTCTGCAATACCAATGCTAATATTCGAAACTGAACTTTCATAATTAAAAATTTCCGGTCTCTTTTTTCGTTGCGCTAATTTATATTCTAAAAACAAGAATAGAAAAAAAGCGGGCATTGCAAAAGCTAGAAAATTAATATGTTTCATTTTAAAAATTACTTTTTTGATTTAAAAAAAACTTAATACATTTTACTATAAACACTGGGACAATTATTTTTAACACATAGAAACATAGCTTTTGCTTACTCAAAAAAAAGGACGTTTCACTTATCTAAATTCACATAGCAACTATGCGAAAGAAATGTATTTCTTTTTGTATCCTTTATTTCACATAAATTCCTATGTTTCTATGTGTTTAATAATTTTTCACGTCATACAGTGCATTACTATTAACTTAAAACAAAGATATTTTCATTGATTAATACTTCTTTTTTGAAAAAATAGTAATCAATGAAAACAGTCTTTATATTCTATAATCTAATTTTTAATTTTGCTTAAATTTTGGTTCAGCCAACGCTACTTCTTTTACAGACTGTGTATCGGCTACTTTTTGCAAAGCAATTATATAAGCTGCAATACGCGGTGTCACATTATGCTTTGCTGCAATTCTAAAAACGGTTTCGAAACCTTTTTCCAGAATATCTTCCAAACGGGTATTAATTTGGTGAATTCTCCAGGATTCTAATAGTGAATTTTGAAGCCACTCGAAATAAGAAACAGTTACTCCCCCAGCATTTGCTAAAATATCAGGAACTACCAAAACATTATTATCATGCAATATCTGATCAGCATCAGAAGAAACTGGCCCGTTTGCACCTTCTACTATGATTTTAGCACGAATATTATTGGCGTTTTTTTGCGTGATAACATCCTCTTTAGCCGCAGGAATCAGTACATCGACATCTAATAATAATAAATCCTCATGTTTGATAGCAATTGAATTTGGATATCCTTTGATACTTTTATTATTTAGATTATAGTATAAAATTAACTCCGGAATATTTAATCCTTCAGGATTATAAAAAGCTTCAGAAACATCACTAACAGCTACTACTTTTAATCCTTTTCCGAACAAAAACAAAGCGGAGTGCAATCCTACGTTACCAAAACCCTGAATTGCAACACTCGATTTTGCTGGTCTTAATTTTAATTTTTGAAGCGCAAGCAAAGTAATAATACTTACCCCTCTTCCTGTGGCTTCTACTCTGCCTAAAGAACCGCCTGAATGCAAATGTTTTCCGGTTACAACGGCGTGAATCGTTTTGCCGTGAACTAATGAAAACTCATCCATCAACCACCCCATTTCGTCAGGGCCAGTTCCCATGTCCGGTGCAGGAACATCTTTTTCAGGTCCAAAAATATCAGCTAAAGCTTTTGTATAAGCTCTCGTAATTTTTTCTAATTCAGTTTTAGAAAGTAATTTAGGATCACAAATAATTCCGCCTTTTGCTCCTCCAAACGGAATTCCGGTTACGGCTGATTTCCAGGTCATCCAGGCTGCAAGAGCTTTTACTTCATCCAGATTTACAGCTGTATCATAACGAATCCCTCCTTTTGAAGGCCCTAAAGCTGTATTATGGATGACACGATATCCTTCGAAATTTTGTTCTTTTCCGTTGTCTAACCTAATAGAAAAATTAACAACAATTTGTTTTTCAGGTCGTTGTAGTTTTTGTCTGATCGATTCATCTAAATTAAGAATGTCAGCAGCGATATTAAAACGATCAATCATCGATTGAAAGGGATTCTGTTTTATTAATTCTGTACTCATGATATATTTTTTTTAATTTGGGTTATTTGGTATCTTTTTAAGTCTTTAAAAGCTTTTGTAATTACTCAAAAGCTATTTTATTTATTCTTCATTAATTAATGACGACATCCGCAACATGGAATTTTAATAAGACAGCATTGCATTATGATATTGGTATTTCTATTTGATCTCATTTTATTTGTTTTTTAATAGTTCTAAAAAAAGCCTTTCATGGTGCATGAAAGGCTAAAAAAAAAAATAACTAACAAGTACTTTCTCTATTAACGCCATTTCATCACGTAGTTTTGCATGCAACACATCGTGGTACTGCATTTGAACGGGATGATATATAGACTATAGTTTTTCATTGTTACTGCAAATCTATAAATATATTTCTTATATTCTATAGAATTAGTCGAGTTTATTTTCAATATAATAAAAACATAACACAAAAACACCTGTAAATTAACGATTTAAGAGTTAAAAAAAAATTATTTAAACTGGGAGATAACAATCAAAATAATAGAAATCAAAGCCAAAAAGATTCCAATAAAATTAATTTTTGATAGTTTTTCCTTAAAGAATAACAAACCAACAAGACTTCCTAAAATGATCACTCCCATATTCATTCCGGCAAAAACTGTTGAAGGATTTTCGGCGAAAGCTTTATGTGCTTTCAAATAAAACAGAATATTTCCGAAATTAAAGACGCCAACTAAAGCTCCAAAAAGAATATTTTTAGATTTTAATTTTACCTTTTTAAAGCCAATTTCATAGACAGAAATTAAAATTGCAACGGCCAAAGCAATACAAAAAACTACAAATAAAGAGGTAGGATAAGGTAAAGTGGTATAAAGTGCTACTTGCTTAAAAAGAATGTCGATTACCCCAAAACCAACTAAAACAGCTGCGGGTAAAAACCATTTATTTTGTGTGTTTTCAGATTGTTTTCTCAGGATAAATAAAAGGGCAAGAAAACCAACAACAATTCCCACTACTTTATAAGAATTAAACTCTTCCTTAAAAATCAGCCAGGCAGCTAATATTGGTATAAATAGAGATAAACGCTGGGCTGCATCTGTTTTTACGATTCCCATGTGCTTTATTGATGCTACTAAAACCAATAAAATAAAAGGTAATAAAACGCCAATTGCAATATAGATGTTCCAAGGTGCATTTGCGTCCACTTCTGCCAGATTTGGACTAAAAGTAAAATAGCAAAGTGCTAAAGCTGTCAAATAATTAATTCCTACAATCTGAATTGGATTGCCATTGTATTTTCTGGTAATTTTGAAAATTACGCCCACAATTACACTACAAAGAATACTTAAAACAAGGAACAACATAGGATTAAATTTTGGGTACAAAAATAGTACTTAAACTCCTTTTGTTTTATTTTTTTTACCGCAAAGTCAGCAAAGTTTTTTTTTTATTAAGCAGTTTTAATAAAACACAAAGTTCCAAAAGCTTTTTGCTGAAGCTGTCTTGAGAACTTTGCTGTAAAATTTCCATTTTTTAGGTCTTTAAAAAAGTTTAATCACTCTTTAACCAACCTGTAATACTCATTCTTGTGTTTTGGGTAACCAAAACTTCATGAACCAGTTCATTACTTTTAAAGAAAACTGTCTTGCCCTGAGTTGGTGAGATTTTTTGATTATTATTTTCCTGATGGATCATTAATTCACCTCCATCGCTTTCCTGCCAATTGCTATTAAGATAGGTAATCATGGAATACTTACGGCTTGGATTATTTTTAAACTGATCTAAATGCTTTAGGTAAAAATCTCCTTTTTCATATAGCGAATAATGAAATTCATAACCGGTAATTCCGGTGAAGCAACTTTCATTGAGATACTGTACAAAAGCATCTATTTTATCAAAAAACTCATTTTCAAAAACATTATCATGCTTTTTATCCAACCAATATATCGAATCACTCCTGATAGCTCCATCATAAGACAGTTTCTCTGAGTTTCCGATTCCTGCTGCCTGCAGTAAGCTTTTTTGATTTAAATCAAGTAAATTTTGTTTTAAATGATTGGCTAATTCCGGGCTAAGAAAATATTCTGCAATACCTACTTTATTCTCTATATAAGAAGCAATTAAATCTTCGAAACTATCATCCATTTTGATTTTGGGAAAAACTGCAAATACAGTCAACGGAGCAAGGTAGAATAATAAAAAATGGTAATGGCATTTTTAAAAATAATAAACTTAACTGGCTTTACATAAGTAAGCTTAGTATTACAATTCACTTCTGTAACCGCAAAAATAAACCCGACAGGTTTTTTGAACCTGGCGGGTTTGACTAACAAAACGTTGAGTTACAATTTACTGATATAACTTCCGTACATATCCTTAAACTGATGTCCTTGTGCAAAACGATCTTTGCTTAATTTTTTATATTCTACCAATCCCCACAAAATAAATTCTTTCATAAAATATTGGTCTTTTTTATCTAATTGTGGCTGATATTTTTTCAATAAAGTATCCAAAGGCGTTACTTCATCTAAAATTGCCTGATAATCCTTATCTGAAGCATCATCTAATAATTCGAAACCACTTTCAGCAAAGAACCATTCAATCAAATCTGAATATGGCGTTTTTTCTCCTGGTTTTTCTAATTTTTCAATCTTAGGCAAAAGCGTTGGGAATAAAGTTCTGATCGCAGATCCAATTAAATTTTGCGCTACTGCAGCCGCTCCCTCCTGCTCTCCTTCATATACCAATTCTACTTTTCCGGTTATTGCCGGAATAATTCCAATGAAATCAGACAAACGCAAAGTAGTTTTATCTACTCCTGCTTTTAGTGCGCGACGTTCTGCCGTACTCATTAAATTCTCGAAAGCCGTGATACTCATTCTAGCACTTACACCACTTTTATTGTCGATGTATTCGCTGTCACGAGCTTCAAAACTTATTTGTTCCAAGATATCTTTGGCTAAACTTGGCACATAAACTAATTTGTGTTGGGTTTCGTCTAACTTCGCTTCTTGTTCTGTAATTGTTCTGGCAATAGCAACACTTTCCGGATAATGTGTCAGGATTTGAGAACCAATTCTATCTTTTAACGGCGTAACAATACTTCCTCTATTGGTATAATCTTCAGGATTGGCCGTAAATATAAATTGCATATCAAGCGGCATTCTTAATTTAAATCCTCTAATCTGGATATCTCCTTCCTGCAAAATATTGAACAAAGCTACCTGAATTCTTGCCTGTAAATCTGGCAACTCATTAATAACGAAAATGCAGCGATTCGCTCTTGGGATCATCCCAAAGTGAATTACGCGATCATCAGCATATGATAATTTAAGATTTGCGGCTTTTATCGGGTCAACATCTCCAATTAAATCGGCTACGGTAACATCCGGTGTTGCTAGTTTTTCAGAGAAACGTTCGCTTCTGTGCAACCACGAAATTGGCGTTTCATCTCCTTTTTCATCAATTAGGTCTTTTGCAAAACGCGAAATTGGATTCAACGGATCATCATTGATTTCTGAACCTGCCACAAACGGAATGTATTCGTCTAACAATTCGACCATTTTACGCGCCAAACGTGTTTTTGCCTGACCACGAAGTCCTAATAAATTTATATTATGACGAGATAGAATAGCACGTTCTAATTCCGGGATTACAGTATTTTCGAAACCATGAACACCTTCAAAAACCGGTTTCCCTGATTTTATTTTCTCACGAAGATTATTTCGCAATTCGTCTTTGATACTTATGCTTTGATATCCTGCGGCTTTTAATTGTCCTAATGTGTTTATATTTTTTATTTCCATTTTTATTGAAATATGTATTTTGTTATTTATTGTTTTTGTGAAAAGAATTGTGTCTTCACTTTGAGGAGATACAGTGCTGTGCGCCTCTACGTATATTCGTTGTGCGCTTCGACTCCGCTCAGTGTGACAATTAGAAACCTTTTTCACTTTGCTTCTTTGAACCTCTGAACCTTTGTAACTTTGAACCTATTTAACGAACTCTCTTCTTCCTATTTGTTTCATAATCTTCAAAAATCATTTCTCCCAAACCTTTTAGTCCGGTGTAAAATGCTTTTCCCTGATTGGCTTCGGTAAATTGATTGACAAAACGCTGTAAATACGGATCGTTTGCAATCATAAATGTTGTAATTGGTATGTGTAACTTTCTAGCCTGCTGTGCTTGTGTGTAACATTTGTCTACGATGTATTCGTCAAGTCCGTTACTATTCATATAATACGAACCATCACGTTCGCGCACGCAACTTGGCTTTCCGTCAGTAATCATAAAAATTTGTTTATTGGTATTTCGCTTTCTTCGCAAAATATCCATTGCCAATTGCAAACCTGCAACTGTATTAGTATGATAAGGACCAACTTGTAAATACGGTAAATCTTTGATTGGAATTGTCCAGGCATCGTTTCCAAAAACCAAAATATCAAGTGTATCTTTTGGATAACGGGTTGTGATTAATTCGGCTAAAGCCATTGCTACTTTCTTGGCTGGCGTAATTCTGTCTTCACCATACAAAATCATACTATGGCTGATGTCGATCATCAAAACCGTACTCATCTGGGCTTTGTATTGCGTTTCTTCTACTACCAAATCATTTTCAGTCAGCATGAAACTTTCGACGCCATTATTAATTTGGGCATTTCGCAAACTTTCTGTCAGTGAAATTCGTTCTAAACCATCGCCAAAATTAAATTCGCGGAATTCTCCGGTATGCTCATCGCCATTTCCGGCATGTTTGGTTTTGTGATTTCCTGTTCCGGAACGCTTCAAATTTCCGAAAATCTGATCTAATGCTTGTTGTCGAATGGCGCGTTCTGTTTTAGCAGTGATTCCAAAACCACCTGTTCCATCCTCTTTAACCTCGTCTTTTATGTAACCTTTCTTTTTTAAATCTTCGATAAAATCATCGATTGTGTAGTTTTCATCAGTCAGTTTATATTCTTTGTCCAACTCCCGAAGCCAGTCTATAGCTTCATCAAAATCGCCCGAAGTATGGGTGATTAACTCTTTGAAAATGCCAAAAAGTTTTTCAAACGGAGACTGAAATGGGGCTTCGTACGTCTTAAAATAAAAACCTTTTTTAAATTCGTTTTTCATAATTCTAAAATTACGCTATTTTAGAATTATGAAAAAAGAAACGTTTACTAATTTTTAGTTAAAGTATTTCAATAAAATTAGCCGAAATTGGCAAGAAGTATATTAACTATTCAAACTTTCCATCGACATAATACCAAGCACCATTTTCGAATCTGAAGGTCGAAAATTCATAATGCACCTGAGGATGATTATTTGAATCAAGAAAATAAGCTTTGAATTCGACTGTGTTTTCAGTAGAACTCAAAATTTCCAGTTTTTGCCATTTATTGGCGGTTGCCCAATTTAGGATTTCTGTTTTTGAGTAATGCTTTCTTTCAGAAATATAAGTAGTTTCTAAAAGATAATCGGCATTATGAGTTGCATACGCCGAATACCTAGATCGCATTAAAGCTAAAGCCGTTGGTGCTTTTTGATTGTTTTCAAGATACAATTCGCAACAATCTTTAAACAATAAACCAGTATCGCAGAAACATTTATACTCCATCAACTTGCTCTTCGCCGTTAATCTTTACATGCAGCTGATTCAATAATACCTGATATCTGCTGATTTCTCTTAAATCTTCGTCTTCTTCTGCATGATCTAACATTTCGTCTAAAGTTTCATTTACTTCAAGTAATTTGTTGTTTGCTTCTCTATTATTTTTTGCAGCAATTAAATCAATAATTTCCTGTACGCTTGCTTTTAAATCTTCGAATTTCATATTTATGTGTGTTTTTTGTTTCAGGTTTCTTTTGTTTCAAGTTCTAGCAAAGTAACTTGAAACAAGGAAAATTTGAAACTTTTTTATTCTTCCTTTTTATCTTCGTTGAACTTTTTGATAATCTCTTTTAGTTTTTCCTTACGTGCAATTTCAGCCTGTTTTACTTTGTTTTGGGCTTTGTGCAATTTGTCATTGTGCTTTTTAATATTTCTTTCGTTGTTGCGTCCCATTATATTTCTCTTTTAATTTCGTCTAAAGTTTTCTCTGTGTAAATTAATTCGTTGATAATTTGCTTTCGAAAATCATCGATATCATCATAATCAAAATGTTTTGCCCATGATGTTAGTTGCTGCAAATTCCTGATTTGTTTAATGCGTTTCGTGGTTTCAAAACTGGTTCTCAGAATGGCTTTACTATTATATTTTGGATTCTTTTTATGCTGATAGGTTACTGCATTTTTATCAAAATCAGCTTCTATATAATAGAGCTTTTCTTCGGCATTATCAGGATAAAACTCATTCCATGCAGCAAAACCTATTTTAGTTTTTGATTCGGTTTCAGGTTCACGCGCTATCAAACGCCATTTACTGTTGGCTAATCTTCCCCAATGATTTGAAATGCGATACATTCCGGTTTCAGTGTAATAATAAGTACTTCCGGCTTTGCTTTCAAACTGTTTCTTTAAACCTTCGATTTCGCTTGAAAGCACTTCGTGAAAAACACAAAAGGTATTTTTGAACGAATTAGGATGTGGCTTGAAGTTTTTTTGCATGTGCAAATATACTCAGATTGACCAAAACTCCCTAAAACAAACATAAATTGATTAACTTTGTACCTTTAATTTTAAAATAAAAAAGTCATGTCTAAGGATTCACAAGAAAAAATGTTGCAAAAAGGAGTTTATACTGGCATCATGGAGAAAGATGAAAACAACAATTATTTTTGTGGTGAATATCTTTTAGATTATAAAATCGCACATGCTAATCATGCTATTGGCGATTTGATTACTATTAAATCTGTTATCGAAAATCCAAGCGATATTAGTTATGATAAATATCCAAAGAAATCAAAAAACTTCCATAAAGCGAATCAGAAACCTGAGGATAAGTAAAAATTTGTTTTTTTAGTTTAAGGTTTTCTTTGTTTCAGGTTTGAAATGAGAGTTTAACCGCTAAGAGCGCTAAGTTTTTCATTCTATTGTAGAATGTTTAAAAAATATAAAGTTCGCAAAGCTGGCTGAATACCTGGTTTTGCGAACTTTGCGTTTTAATAGAATTCATAAAAAAACTTTGCGTCTTTGCGTGATTAAATTTTAAGCATTGTTAAACTTAATTGAGAATTCACGCAAAGGCGCAAAGCTAGATTAACACAATCCCGATAGGTATCGGGCAATGTCATTAAGGAGGAATCTATTAAATTACTTAACAGTTTAATCAGAAAAGTAATTAGAAAATCCGTTTTTATCAGCGTTTTCGCTTTAGCGAATCAGTAAAATCAGCGTCTAATTTTGACGCGGATAAAACAGATTTACTTCGTAAAAACGCGGATAAAAACGGATTTGATTTGCAATATATTTTTTTTTAAAAGCGTAACTTAATAACATTGAGCTATTTGTATTGCACTTTGCGTTTCTATAAAATTGCTTGATAAAAAACTTTGTGTTCTCTGTGGTAAAAACAACCTCTTTCAAACTTTTGAAAACTAAACATTTTATGAAACCTAATGCCCTAGCCCCGATAGAAGTGAAAATCCTTTTGTGGCGGGGTTCGCCACAAAAGATTGGAACGTATAGCGGGAAATAGCTCCTCATTATAATTAAGCAAACAAGAAACCTACTTCTGCCCGTTCACAATGAATATTTTAGATATTTTTCGAATATTTTTTGCTTCAAAAGTAAAAAGTTAAAAAAAAGTGTACCTTTGCAAAAAATTTGTCTTTTGAACAATTAATTTCAATTTCAAACTAATAGACAAGTAGTTACCTTATTTATGAAAAAAATAGTTGAATACCGCAAGTTACTAAACGTAGACAAAACTGCAGAGTTAAAAGATTTAAAAACAATCTACCGTAATGCAATGAAAGAATCTCATCCTGATAAATTTCAAGGTGATGATGCTGGATTGAAAGATGCAGAAGAAAAAAGTAAAGCTATCATTGAAGCTTATCACTTTTTGGTAAGCATTAATCCTGAGACAATTAAAGCAAATTTACCTGAATATACTGAAACTATCGCAACTTCGGCAATTACTGATTATAAATTTGTTGAAGGTCGTTTGATTATCGATTTTTCTAACGGAAGTGTTTACGAATACATTAGTGTTCCTAAAGCAACTTACGTGAAAATGGTAAATGCTGATTCTCCTGGAAGATTCGCAAAAAGACACATTTTGAACTCTTTTACATGGAGAAAGAAAACTAATCAAGAATAGTTTTATACCAAAATATTTACAAAAGCACTCCCTAACAAGAGTGCTTTTTTTATGCACAAAAATCAAAAAATTATCTATTTAGATTCATAATAATAATATAATTAAGAGTTTAAAATGAAATTAAGCCCGCAAACACCCTGATTATATGCGAATTAAACCTGAAAAAACTATAACAAAATTTTAGGTTACAAAATTCTGTATGTTTTATAATTTTAGATACTTTTGTTGCACAAATCAATTAACTAATTAATTTTTTATAATGAAAAAAATACTTTTTTTACTAACCGCTTCTGTAGCGATTATTTCATGCAGCAAAGTTAAAGACGGAGAATACCTAATTACTGGAACTGCAACAGGAATTGAAAACGGAAAAACAATCATTCTTCAAGGTCAGGATCCTACTACTAAGATGGCAGTATCTCTTGATACAGTAAAAGTTGAAAACGGAAAATTCGAAATAAAAGGAAAAGTAACTGAACCAGCTTTCCATACTTTAATAGTACAAGGTGCAAACGGACCAGTTCCTTTTATATTAGAAACAGGAGAAATCACTATTGCAATTGACAAAGACAGTATTCATAAATCTAAAGTTTCTGGAACTTACAACAATGATGAGTACGTAAAATTCAACGAGGATTTGACTAAAACTCAAAAAAGTTTAATCGACTTCCAGAAAAAGAATACTCAAAAAATGCAACAAGCTCAACAAGCTCAGGATACAGCTACTGTTAATGGTTTGATGAAACAATACATGACTCTTCAAACTGAAGTACAAGCTAATTCTAAAAAGAAATATTTAGCTTACGCTGAAAGTCATCCTAAAGCTTACATCTCTGCTTTGATTATTCAAAGTATGATTTCTGATCCAAGCGCTGACATAAAAAAAACAGAAAGTTTATACAATGCTTTAGATGAGTCTGTAAAAAATACAACTCCTGGAAAAGAAATTAAAACAAAACTAGGTCAAGCAAAAATGCCTGCAGTTGGTGCGTCAGCAGCTCCTGTTGGTAGCCCTAACTGAAGATCAGATTTTTCAGCTCCTAATCCAGAAGGAAAAGTAGTTTCGCTTAAAGAAAGTTTAGGAAAAGTTACTATTGTTGATTTTTGGGCTTCATGGTGTGGACCATGCAGAAAGGAAAATCCGAATGTTGTAGCAATCTATAAAGAACTACACTCTAAAGGATTAAATATTATTGGTGTTTCTCTTGATAAAGAAGCAGCAGCATGGAAAGAAGCAATTGCTAAAGATGGTTTGACATGGACACAGGTTTCTAATCTGAAGTTTTGGGAAGAACCAATTGCAAAACAATATGGAGTAGAATCTATTCCGGCAACTTTTATTCTTGATGCATCAGGAAAAGTGGTTGCTCAAGACTTAAGAGGTCCTGAATTAAAAGCAAAAATCTTAGAGCTTTTAGCTAAATAATACCGATATTAAGAATACAACAAAAAATCTCCCTAGTGGAGATTTTTTTTGTTTTATTGAATACCATTGAATAAAAAAAATTTAAACTAAATTATGTCAGACAGATGTATGAACTTTTAGATATAACCTGTTTGCATTAACAAACCCAATTTTCTAATCGATTTAAAGATCGTTTTGTTTAAAATCATACTTTGTTCTGCTTTTAATTAAACAAAGCAGAATAAGCTTTAAAATGAGCTAGCATAAAAAAGCTTTTTATCAGGATCGCTTTTCTATCTAAAATTTTAAAAGATGTATTTTCTAAAATTTAGAAAACAGAAATATTTAGATAATTTTATTCTTAATTCATCAGGAAAAGTAATCGCTCATAGCCTAAAAAGTTTAAAATTAAAATCAGATACAGCATAAATACACCTACGAAAATTCCTATATTTAAAAACAAATCAAAAAAAAGTTTCGATTTGATATTTTTTATTTTATTCAATTTCAACGAATTAAAAAAATAACTTTAAAATTGCTTAAAATTAAGTTCCTTTTTTGTTTGTAAACATTAAAAACGTTCTTATATTTGCAACCGCTTAGCAAAACAAAGCGCATCAATACAAGCTTCGGGGAGATACTCAAGCGGCCAACGAGGGCAGACTGTAAATCTGCTGTGTGAACTTCGCAGGTTCGAATCCTGCTCTCCCCACGGAAAGGCCGAAAAGGCGGAAAACTTAAAGTTTTCAATCTTTTCAAAAAGCCACAAAAAATGTCTGAAGACCTGCAAATTCAACGATTTGCAGGTTTTTTTTATTTTAGGCCTGTTTTCAATATTTACAAATCCTCACAAAATTAAAGGTGCAGAATCGGTGCACTTTTCGGCGCGCTGAAAAGTGCACCAGAAATAGTAAAAATCCCTTATCACCATCCCACACAGACTTTTTATTATGAAAACGTAAAAATTTTCGCATTGCAGCTACAGAACAAAATACCTGATTGGAATAAACAGCAAAAACATAAAATTTATTTCACCAAAAAACTTGACAAGCAGGCTGTTCAAAGCATTTATGACGAAACCTATTCCAGCGGAGAAATCCTTAAACATATCAATCAATATCTGAAAACCTCTCATGCTGGGGAAAGTTCAAGTGGATTAGTCATTGATGCGCAACATGAGGTCTACAGCGTTGCACAAAACATCGAATTTATTGATCAGTTTGGTGCAGATCTAGTAAATAAGAACTATTTTAATACAGTAATAGAAATCGAGAAAAGAAGCTGGCCTCGCGACAATGCGACACCTCGATTTTATCTGTTTTGCGGTATTGCATATTTTCAGCGGGGAAATATTTACAAAGCTTTGGAACTGCTCAATGATGCAAAGAAGCGCTCAGATGAGTTTGACCGCCAAGGACAGGCCATAATTGAACATACTATTTTAAACGCAAGATATCTTCTCGACATGATAACCAAAGATGAATTTGATATTCAAATGGAAAAGATAAACAGTCTTGAAGATGCAGGTTCATTTTTTCAAATCGAAAAGGCCTTTGAAACGCTCTCATCAAACAGGACCAAGCCTGTCGGATCCATAGTGGAATTTTACGATTCAATGAAGAAAATTATTGAAAATGAAAAAAGCGCAATTGTACGCATAGTTGCATATAATAAAATTATGGATGCCGAGTCTGTAATTCTTTTCCATGATCTGGCGATGAACTTTGCTTATTTTATCGGCCGTGCAGAATACCCTTTTCAAAGCAGGGCATATCTGGAATGGCTTGACCTGGAAAAGAAATTTCTGGAACGACTTAATGGAATTGTGGCATATGCCAATAAATGCGGCTATCATATGGGGGTAGGCTACCTGACATTGACATCCATTAAATGGAACTATGAAAAAGCGCTTCACTACCACTATTTGGGCTGTTGGAACAAAAGGAATTTTGATCTGCTTGAACCAATTAATGAGAAGATGGTGCAGATGCTTGATAAACAATGCGGTTCGCTTGACCAGCTGGCCCAATTATACCAAGCAAATGAATACCTCGAAAACATGATTTCCTGTATGGTTCTAAAATTCCAGATCCAGCATTTTTCCAGAAAATATGAAGCCGCCAGCCAAACTAAAGAAAAAATATTGGAAGTCATTAGTTCATACGGTTTTCAGGGATTGAAAAAAGAATATGAGAACATATTTAATAATGGCACCACACATGAGAATTTTGTGGAAAAATATACCCTGCATATGAACATGATTCAAGATTCTGCGTTAGAAAATGGTATTGATTGCTACCGCAAGCTCAGCCAGAAGGAGGTTAATTATAAAACAGAATGGTCGATTAAGGACTTTATTGTACTTGACTTTTCTGTACTGCCTGATATGGATATGCAAAAGAATCAGAATAGTAATATCTAATAATTTTCATAGAAACTTTAGGTATAAATACCTATTGTGTGAGAGTCTGTATTCTTATATATTGTGAGTTTTAAAAATCCAGCTAAGATTTTTTTAAAATTAGAGAAATGAAATTTCAAACTTAAGTTTTTGAATGCAAAAATTTTGAAAACCATATTAAAATATTACAATGAGCATCAATCTTGAAGACATAGATTTTTACGAAGTATTATTAGATGAAGGCGGAATCTACTATGCCGAGATTTATCAATTAAATAAAGAATCCGTAAATGAATGGCTGCGTGAAAACTTACGTACATACGGTACATTCAATTCTTATGCAGATGTTACACCTCAAAAGGATGTAATTACTTATATGACTAAAAATGGTTACGAACATATAGATTCCCAATGTCATTATAGCGCTAAAAGGATAAATCAGATTGATCCAAATTATACATATGTTACTGGATTCGTATTCAGGGCGCAATACCCCTATCCAATTATCACCCATAGCTTTAATTTTAAAGACGGAAACGTTCTCGATTTTGCCAGATTTGAAGAAGAGTTCACTACAATTACAGACGACGAAACTCTGCCTCATCATTATTACGGCATTGAAATACCACATGAATTTGTTGAAAATTTTACACAAGAGTCAATAGAAGAAAAATCTATGAAACCTCTTTTATTTGAATGGTTAATAGCGAACAATATTCGGTAACAGGCTTAACAAAAAAAATCTTATATTGCTAACAGCTAATCCTAAATTAAATTAAATTAAATTGAAAACTGAGATTAAAGTATTAAAAGCTGGCCATGGTGATTGCATACTAATTAATACTTATAATGATAAACTTGAAAAATTCAATATTTTAATTGATGGAGGGACCGTAGAAACATTTGCCAACAGTTTAAAGAATGAATTAGAAAAAATTGACAAGATCAATCTTTTGGTTCTGACACATATAGATTCCGATCACATAGGAGGAATAAACAAATTCATCAAAAGTGATTTGTTTGATAATATTGAAATTGAAAAATTTTGGCTTAACTGTGCAAATTTAATCCGAATAGGATCTGGCGGTAAAATAAGTTATTCACAAGGCAAAACTCTTGAAGAAATTTTAATAAGTAAAAAAATTCCCGCTCAGAAATGGAATGAAAAAGTAGTATATAAAAATCAATATGATATCGATGGGGTACGATTTCAAATTCTTTCTCCAACTTCTGAAATATTGAATGAATTATTTAAAAAATGGCCCTTAATTTCAAATGTAGAAGACAGTAGTTTAACAAATCGAAAAATTAGTAGTAGTGAAGTATTTTCTTCGAAAAGTCTACCTGAAATTGCAAAAGAGGAATTTTCTGCTAAAAACTCAGTAAATAGTGATCTGTTTAACAGCTCGTCTATCGCTTTTATACTATCGACATTTGATTGTTCTTTTCTATTGCTAGGCGATGCGCGTGCGGAAGTAATTGTAAGCTCATTACTGGATTTAGGTCACAGCACTGATGAAAAATTAAAAGTTGATTATGTAAAAGTATCTCATCATGGAAGTAAAAACAATACGTCTTGCGACCTTTTGGATTTGATAGAATGCGATAACTTTATTATATCTACAAATGGCGGGAGTTCCAAAAATAAACATCCCGACAGGGAAACAATAGCAAGGATTATATATCATCCGAAAAGAGATCTTTTAAAGAAACGGCACATCTATTTTAATTATCCGATAAAAAAAATATTGGAAAGATGCGGAAAGATCTTCGAAGCGAAAGATTTTGAAAATGGGAACTGGGAAATTCACGAATTATAGAAAAACATGCCAAAAACATTACTTGAGAAATGCTGCGCAAGAACTCACATTGAAAATAATTCCAATGTGAAAGAAAATCAAGGAAGCGGAGTTTTAATAAAAGACGATAATAAATTTTATCTCTTAACTGCTGAGCATTGTATTTATGGAAAAGATGACGAATTTAAAGATATATCACCCGATAAAGTTTGGGTAGAAGTGCAGGACAGCTTCGAGAGTGATTTTCGAAGGGTTCTTGTTAAGTCCATAATTGATGTAAATAAAAATGATGACTGGGTATTGCTCGAACTTGAAAACCCAAATCTGGATTGTGATTATTTGCGCATAAATAAAGGGCATAGCTTTATTAATGATGATGAGGTATGGTTTATTGGTTATCAAAGTAAGATGAACGACAGGTTTAGAAAATTTGATGCGATAATCAATCATATAGCAAAAGAGAAAAACAGTTTTGTAATTACAAGAAAAACCGGTTCTTTTCAGCATCCGACAGAGGAAGCAGCTGATATTGCCCAAGGACTATCAGGCAGCGGTGTATTTATTATTAGAGGAAATAGTATTCATTTAATTGGTCATATAAAAAGTGTCGTCGGGGACATTGCATTGGAAAACGATCTTAATTGCTGCCCTATTAGTTGTTTAGATAAAATTCTAAAAGATTCTTTTGTTGATTTAAGCAGTATCGATGAGATAGAAAAATGGGAAAAAGAATCTGAAAATATTATTACAAACCAAGACATCGAAAATTGGAAAAATGACAAGGTCGATGATTTTGATAATATTTTACGAAAGCATTTAGTGCTACACCCAGATGAAAAAGCAAAAAAAATTACACACAGCAGGATTATTGAGTTTTTGAGTCTAAAACATAAAATTGATAAAATGCGAATAGAAAATAGCAAGCCAATTGAGCAATTTGAAAAGTCTGCAAGTATATTTGAAAACCGGGTAAAAGAATATTATACAAGAGATGCAGACAGAAATGAAGCTAAAAATTTGTCTATTGAACTTGAGGATGATTTCTCAAAGTTTATTAAAGATATTTATAAGGATGATTCGAATGTTATTAATACAGAACTGGCAAGACATAAAATTACTGAATGGTTTATGAATTGTTCTTTTGACTTTAGAGAATAATTTATGGAGCAAAAAATAAACACAGAATTAGATACTAAACCAATACCTGTACCGATAATCTATCAACCGATTTATAAATTGATATTATTACTGGCAATATTAAAGTATGGCACGGCAAAACCTTATAACTCAATATTTTTAAAGATCCATCTCTATATGTGGGGATTGCGATCCGTAGAAAATCTTGAAGTTTTAAAAGATTTAAAAAAAGGCATTAGAAATAGTATTTCTCCATGGACATTTGAGCCAGGATTGGAGAAAACAATTACATTGGCTATTATAAATGATCTTTGTACAAGGGAAGTAAAGAGTAATGAGTTAAAAATACAATTGACTCCTCTTGGTGAATCTTTTATTCTGAAAATAGAAAAATCAAAACATTTTATAGAAGATTTTCAAAAGATAAAATCAATTGGAATAATTCCTCAAAATGTTATTCAGTCCGCTAATCACAATTGGAAAATAAATTTATAATATGTTTCAAATAAACAGACTTAGATTAGAAATTAAGACCACTGATATTAATCCTGATGATATTTACGGATTCGATATTCCTTTTTCAGCAGGGCTGAACATCATTGCAGGTGAAAATACACGAGGAAAAACTACCATAAGTTCGAGTATTTTTTATGCATTAGGAATGGAGGAACTATTAGGAGGAATGAACGATAAAGCCTTAGGTAAAGCACTAAAATCTCATTTCGACACCTTTGATCAAACTATTAATGACTGGAGAAACCATACTATCTTTTCATCAAAAATTTATATCGAAATCACTAACGACTTGGGGCAAATTTTTACTTTAAGAAGGATTATAAAATCTGGCGATCCGGACCCGAAAATCAATCAGGCGAAAACAAAAAAAATTAATGTTTATGAGTCTCGTCTCGATAAATTATCCAAAGATGCAAAACATTACCCTCTTTTTTTAAGAGCAGACAACAATAACGAAGATGATTACGGTTTTTATTTTTGGTTCGCCAGAACAATAGGAATCGAGTTACCTGTTGTAACCAATTCAAACAATAAAGAGGGTTTCAGTCCTTTATATCTCCAAATAATTTTCTCTGCTTTATTTATAGAGCAAACACGTGGCTGGTCGGGTTTCCTAGCAAATATCCCTTTCTTCGGTGTACCTCTAAGTAAAGAAAAGACAGTTGCTTTCTTATTGGATCTAAAGGAACTGTATGTTAATTCAGAAATTGAAAGATTGAATCTGGTTGGCAAAGAACTTGAAGAGGAATGGAAAACAATTTTTAATAAAATTGAAGTTTTATCTGCGGAATATAATTTACATGTAATCAATGTGTCTCCAACAATATTGTCTGATAAAGCTGAGCTCGATTTTAGTTCTTTACAAGTCTATGATGAAAATCGTGAAAATGTAACCTCTATAACAAATTTAATTGATTCAACTAACTTAGAAATAATTGCTTCAAATCAAATACCTATAAAAAAAGTTGGGGAAAATAAAATTGTATTACGGGAGAAACTTGAAAAATTATATAGTGACCAGATAGAATTCAGTAAGAAATTTGAAAATTTTGATATTAAACTGAATCTTCAGAAGAAGCAAAAAAATGATATTGCGCAGCAGCTTGATACAGTAAGCGCTGAACTATCAAAAAACAAAGGTGTTCAAAATATAATCGAGGAAGCAGTTGTCGAAAACATCTATGACAATTGCCCGAAATGTAATCAAAAAGTATCTAAAGATTTGATGTTCAATGGTGAAGTTGAAATTAGTAGATTGACTCTGACTGAAAATATTGCTTATTTATCAGGCCAGCAACGAATAATTAAAAGCTCATTAAATTCCTTAATTCAGGTTATAGAGGAAAAAAATATTATGCGTAAATATTTTTTGAAAAAACAAAGAGATTTTGAAGAAGAAATTAAATTAGTGCTTCAGGAATTAATAACGGATGATAGGGATTACTCTGTTACTGAAACCTTAAAGAAAGTAAGATTAGAGAATAAAATTAATGAGTTGAAATATTTAAATGAAAAATTCAACGAAAATATAAGACTTCTTCAACAATTAGCAGACCAATATCAAGTGCTCTTGGTATCGAAAGAAGAAGCGAAAGAAAGCTTTCAGGATGATGAAGTTATTCTTAATAAATTTGAATCTTTTTTTAAAGAAAAACTTTTATTCAAACTTGGATATGAAAGTAACGGTCCATACAATATATATATTCAAAAGCAATCTCCTTTTAAATATTTCCCAGTTTATAAAAACTCACCCGAAGATAGTTTTGCCCAGCCAATTAAAGCAAACTCATCTGCATCTGATGTTGTGCGAACTATTTGGGCCTATACAATTGCCTTGCTGATTGGTAAAAATAATCCTGGTGTTATACTATTTGACGAACCTGGACAACATAAAATGAGCAGTGACAGTTTACGAAAATTATTCGAAATATGTGCTAAGATCAAAAAGCATCAGATCATCATTTTTACTTCAGTAGATACAGTGTTAACAAATAAGGTAGGACGAGAAGAAAAGTTGGATTTGGATAATTTATTGACTAATCTAACTCTAGTAAAGGATTATAATTTGTATAAAATTAAGAAAGGAAGTAAAAGTATTAACTTAATCAATAGCATTTAAATATAGTATTTATTTTAAATTAAGCATGAAAGCATTTTATAAATAGATTGACTATACAGTATTAATAGACTTTTTCGTTTTTTAATACTTATAAAAGTACAAGTATAAGAAAAAGACCTTTTTGGACATATAATATATACAAAATAATTATATTTTAATTCAGGTGCAGAATCGGTGCACCTAGATTCAAAATACAATTTAAAACACTATAAAACAGACACTTGAAACGTTAAGTTCGAAACATTACTACTTATGATTGTTTATCTGGGAAATGAAGGTGCTCCAGAAAATGGAAAAATAGCTAAAAGAGTACCATAAGGAGAAAATTAACGGTTAGCACTGCAATGCGCCAGCTCTTGTATAGTGATACAGGCTTGATATTGTATTGAAAAATCACTGGCATCCTTAGTTCTGCGAAAACTGTATATAAACTAATGCCCCAGCGGCTGCTGTCATAATTATTAATGCCGCAAAACCGATACTGTTTGTAATCCATCCATTGACATTGGAGCCCATTATTTTTTTATTATTTGCTATGTGCAGGATCATCGCAATCAGCACCGGGGCGGTCAGACCGTAGAGAACAGCCGTATAAATCAATGACTCAATGGGAGTAATTCCCATATAGTTCAAAGATAAACCAAGAAGCAGTGAAACGGCTATTATAACGTAAAATGCTTTTGCTTCATGAAACTTTTTTCCAAGTCCCTGCTCCCAGCCGAATGTTTCAGTAATGATATAGGAAATAGAACCGCTCAGTACAGGAATTGCGATAAGCCCTGTTCCTATTACCCCTGCTGCAAAAAGAAGATAAGCCAGGTTTCCGGCTAATGGCTTTAGCGCCAGGGCGGCCTGCTCAACGGTATCAATCTGATTGATGCCGCTTTTAAACAAAACAGTACCTGCCGTTAGAATGATAAAGTACATCACAAAACCTGAAACTGCCATTCCAAAATCGATATCCTTATTCATCTGACGGATCAGCTTTTTGTTTACAATCAGGTGCCTGGCCGTGCTTTCTTCAACTTCCACCGATGCCTGCCAGAAGAAAAGATAGGGGGAAATAGTAGTGCCGAGTATGCCTACTATAATGGCCAGAAACTTCCTGTCCAGCTTAATTTCGGGAATAAATGTAGCTTTGAGGATTTCAATAAAATCCTGCCTGTAGAAAAACGGGACAATAAAATATACCAGCATCACAATGCAGAGGTACTTTAAAACCGAAGCAATTCTCTGATAAGGCAGATAGATCATCAGTACTAAAAGAATTATTGTAAAGAGGACACTGAAATAACCGGCATCAACAGCGGGAAACAATAGATTTCCCACAGCTCCCATTGCTGCAATGTCTGCCCCTATGTTCATTATAATAGCAGGAAAGCTGAAAACCAGCATCAGGTACAATACAGCTCTGGGATAATGTTTTTTTAGGGTTCCTGTAAGGCCATGGGATGTGACCAGACCAATTCTGGCGCACATCTGCTGAATGGCAGCCATCAGGGGAAATGCAATAAGGGCCGTCCATAATGTGGAAAGCCCGTATGCAGCGCCTGCCTGTGTATAGGTAGCTATGCCTGAGGGGTCATCATCGCTTGCCCCTGTGACAAGTCCGGGCCCGAGCTTTTTCCAGCCCTCAAGAAAAACAGCTGCAACTCTTTTATTTTTTTTCATTTTTTCATTCGTTTTTCAATGGCCGGCAGAATCACAACTAATAAAAGTAGAAACGCAGCGGCAATATTTGTCATTACCAATACCTCAGAATAAACATCCTGATTCACAAAACAATATAAGTTTATCATCAAACATGAAAAACTAATGAAAACGGCCAGTATTTTTATTGTTCTATTTTTCATTCTTCGATTTTGAATATAGGATTTCTGTAGATAAATAAGGCGGTTTATATCTGATGCGCAGCAGGCCCTTAAAAAATATTTTAAGTAAAATTCAAACAATATAATTTTAGAACCTATGACCCTTGTCACTATTTTTATGGATAAAAATCACAGCTTTATGCGCGGAGAACTTTTTGTGCCCTGATTTTTGGTTATTTCCAATCCAGGGTTTCACGTTTTTGCGAAAGAATAACTTTGTGGAAGAATTGTGGCATATAGTATTTAAAAAAAACGAGAATTGAGTATTTATTAGAAGAACAACAATTGGGTCTGAATATGCAGTTCTCCAATACAAAATAGGGCTCTCCGGCAGCCCTAGCCCCGATTGCTTCGCCAGTTCGCTTCGCTCGTGTGCAGTGAAATCTTTTTGTACCGGGTTTCGGCACAAAAGATTGCAACGGATAGCGGGAAGAGCTTCTAAAAAATAATATTAAACCTAAAAATTAATATTAAATAGAATTGACAATGCCGGCCATCGCAAAAAAATATACGCTCAAAGAGCCTTGGAGCAGCATTAAAAATTATCCAGCAGACCTTTCTGCCCCTATTTTGCCGTTCTCTGATAGTAAGGTTTCTAATTGCAACAGCAACAAGAAGTAATTAAAATCAGCTTTGGGAATGATGAAAATCATTTTCTAATACTCCAATTAAACGTACCTTTATCAAGTAAGCGGCATTTCGTGGAAAGCTCCCGGTATGCTGGAACTCAAAAACAAACTGCAGGCAGCACTGGATCAATAACCTTAAAAACCAATTATGGAAAAAGTAAATATGGACAGTCTGGTCATTGTTATGGCCCAATTGGAAAAACAAGGATTTACATCCCAATTCGAGGTTCATCACAAGAGCCTGATATCAATTAAAACCAATAATCATTATAGTGCCGATCAGCTAAAAATAACACATTTTTATCGTTTTGAAGGTGAATCCGATCCTGAGCACAGCGCCATCATGTACGCAGTTCAAACCTTTGATAAAGAAAAAGCAACCCTTGTGGATGGTTTTGGAATAGCTGCGGATACTGCAACTGCAGATTTCATACGCAGGGTAAATAACATTGATAAATAATAAAACCATGCCAGCACAGATAAAAAAATCAACCTTGCCTCTTTATATCATTTTTGTAATATCAGCGGGCATCATATTACTGAACAGATACACCCCCTTTCATATTAATGATTACAGGGTGCATTTTTTCTTTCTCTTCTTTGCGGTATCCTCACTGGTAATCCTCATTGGCCAATTCTTTAAAAAATTACAGAGCATCTGGTCCATAATTTTAGTTTTTACAGGCATTGGAATATTATGCGCACTAAAGGCCTTTTTTTCGTGGGGCGGAGACTGGAAGACACAAACTGTACTTTACAGAAACATAGAAAATAAAAGCCAGACTATCAACTATCAGCTCCGGGGGGACCGATTCGCATTTGGATATAAAAAACGGGTTGTCAGTATCTGCCACTTAGCCCCTTTTATGGAATGGATCACCGATATCGACACGCTTTATTTAGACAAATCAAAATGGGAAAAATTAAATCTGCAGGTCAATGAAATGAAACTCAGATAGAGAAATCTTAACCTAAAACTATTGCGATGGAATTTATAGATTATTATACAACTCTCGAGGTGCCTAAAACCGCCGGACAGGGCGACATCAGGAAAGCCTGCAGAAAACCGGCCAGAAATACTTTCCATACAAAAGTAAAGCGCAAAGTGCCTCTCGGAACACAAAGCGGAACCAGGATAAAATTAAAAGGCAAAAGACTTTCCTGTTTATAAAAATGAAGGTCATTTTGGAGATTTATACATTGCTTACATTCTCAAAATACCTGTAGAGCTTAGAGGTAAAGAAAAAGAACTTTTTCTTGAACTTTCCCATTTACGCAAGTATGAACAAGCAGAATAATTATTGAAGTTTAAAAGTAAATACCATGAAAAAAATACTCGTTGCCACAGACTTTTCCAATATCTCAAAAGCAGGGATTCGATTTGCTATCCAGTTTGCTTCCCAGACAGCTTGTGAACTCATATTCTATAGCGTAAATACAAAAGAGCTCAGCGATAATATAGAAAACCACTATAAAAAAACCACGCAGGATTATAAACTTAAAAAATTCATACTCTCCATTTATAAAACCACTAAAAAACAGGCTGATAAGGCAGAATTCGTGACCGAGAACCAGACTCACGTGGCTAAGTCCATTATTGCTTTTGCTCAAAAACACAAAGTAGATTACATCTGTATCAATACATCAGGCCCTGGGATTTTTAATCAGCTGATTGGAACTACGGCTTCACAATTAATTACTGCTTCCCCTATTGCACTTCTGATTGTACCATATAACTATCGCAGAAGGCCTCTAAATCATTTATTATATGCCTCAGATCTTGCGAAAATTGGTATTGAACTTCCATTAGTAAAGAAATTCGCAGTTCTATTTGACGCCGATATTTCAGTTTATCATTACAGTGAACTGCTTGATCAGGGCAATTTTAAGAACGATTTTAATACAATAGCCAGCAACTACCAATCCGATAGGGTATCATTTAACTTTAAAAAATTAAATATCGAATTTTCTTTACTGAATCATTTACAAGTGGATATGCGAAAAATAAAACCCTCAATGATTGTCATGTTTACCAAACAAAACCGTGACTGGTTTGAACGTCACTTTGCATCGAGTAAAACTAAGGAGTTTGGTTTTGATACCAATACTCCAATACTTGTTTTCAGGAAATAAACGGAGCAATGAAAACCACAATTAAACAAAAATGACTCAAAACAAATTCCATACGAACGGTTTAACCACTGCACAAGTACTACTTGCATCGAGGAAAGAATATGGGCAAAGTATTGCGTCCTGTAAAAAACAAACTGGTATACCACTGCTATGCTGCACATGATCTGTTGAATTTTTATAATTTGAAACAATGCATATGCTTGTAAGGGGAAATCATAGTCCCTTTAGATACTTTAAATGAATCACTTAACCTTCACTTCTTTATAAATTTCAATCCTGCCTATAACATCGAAATCCAAAGTATAATCAACAGTTGCTTGGTAATTTTCATCTGTCAGTACAATCATCATGGCATGATAAATAGGTTTATCTAAATTCAAAATTGATTTTTTTGATAAAACAAGATATAAGGGTAATGAAGTTTTCGATAACTCATTAACTCTTAATATATCAAAGCCTTCCCTTTTAGTATCTTCAAGAAATTGATTACCCGGAAAATTTATCGGGTTTTTATCTATAAAGGACTTGAGCTGATCGAGTTCTGCCTTATTAAAAGAAAGCCCCTGGATATGTAAAGCGCTAAACTTATCAAGTCGAAACCATTTAATGTTTACAACCAGCTTTTTAAAATCCAGATTGTATTTAAAATAGGCCAGCTGGGTGTTTAGTGTATACATGGATGATATCCCGATTAAATTATTATTGAATAAATTTGTTTCATGCATTGAATTCTAATGTGATAAATATTGCATATAATTTAAGTAGTGACCAGGTGAATTTAAAGAGTCGCAAGTCACAATAATGGTAATTTTACAATGCTAAATTAGTATGAATTAGACTAAAAAAAAATCATACTGGAAAAAATTTAGAATCATTCTGACAGCAGGTGGTACTTTACACACAAATCACCGCATTTTTTCATTAACCATCGGCTTGAGTACAGATTTAAGACAGAGGGCACTTACAGGATTTCACGCTATTTTAACTGGTTTAATGCTTTTTCCAGCTTAAATTTCTCCTGAATATAATCTTCTTTTAATGAGTCTAGTGTAGGCTGTAGGGCTGGATCATATATCATTGATGCCTGAGATTTTAGATGAATCTTCAATTCATCTTGATTTGAACCTGTCTAATCCTTTTGCTGGCAGCAATAAAAAAGGAAACGAGAACCGCTATACTGATCTTTATTTTCATATGATTAATTTTTTAATTTTTTCCTGTGATTGTTTTTGTTGAAAAATGCTACTGCAAAAAAAACTTGACTGCTGTACAGGATATTATTTTATGATCAAAATTGAAAAAAAAAGAAGCTGGGGAAAATGATTTTTATCAATTTAATATTTGACATACAACATATTAAATATTCAGACCTGATGTAGTTTTAAAAGATAGAATAGACCATTAATTAGATTTTTCTATTATTATTCTTATAATTTCATCTTTGGAAAGTACACCCGACTGGCGCCAAAGCTGTTTGCCGTTTTGAAACAGCATCATTGTGGGAACACCTTTAATTTGATAGGATGCAGCTATATCTTGATTTTTATCTACGTCAATTTTAATAATGGAGATACGTTCTCCCAAGTTATCCTTTACCTGTTTCAAAACAGGACTAAGCATTTGACAGGGACCGCACCAGATAGCATAAAAATCAATTAAGACTGGTTTTTCAGCATTGATTATCTTGTGGAAAGCGTTCATAAATAATTATTTTTTAAGGGTATTAAAGTCAAATAAAGCATATAAAGGACAAAACCGTACCAAACCGGTCAAAACAAGCAACACGGCAGCAGCTAAAATTACTATCCCATAAAAGCCTGAAATAGTACCCGTAAAATATAAAATAGCAATCACAACAGCGAATGCTACTCGAATCTTTGTATCTAAAATTCCCATGTTTTTTTTCATAATTGCTTTATTTAAAATAATAATCAACCAAAGGTATATTATGGGCTTTTAATAAAAAATGACAATTGTCACAAATAACATTTACAGAAATATATGCTTCGGATTTTAAAAACTTGTTACTGACCGCGTTTATTCCAGATCATCTGTATCCATAGAGCCAATTAGCAAGAGTCTTAAATTACATTAGTACCGTTGGCGGGCTATCAAAATTTAAACTTACTATCTTTTTGTGATCAATATTACTTTTTTAGGTGATAGCTGTCATATATATCGGTCTATTGATAAGGTATCTTTACTCAAAATTCAAGCATTTAAAGCAATAACAAACATCTAATACTTTCTGGTGAAAGCAGAATAAAAGTTGTACTGCTTGTTTATTATGGGAGGAAAAGGAATTATCCGATTTTGATGGGGAGGAATTTGACCAATTCAAACGAACTCTCATTACCCTGCAAGGGCGATACTTAAAACACTCGTTGCTGCTGCACTAATTAAGAACAGGGTTATGCGGCGCTGCCAAAAGAAAGTGTGGAAAGATACAGGGGAGATTATTTATTAATACTGTTTTATTATAATTGAAAAGTTACCTAAATAAAAATTAAAAAATAATTAATTATGGAAACGCATTATTACAATGTTGAAGTAAAATGGGATACCGGCCGCAAAGGAATCATGTGTTCCCCCGAATTAAATAAGGAAAAAGGAATTTGAATTGAGGTTGCAACACCTCCGGAATTTCCGAAAGGAATACCCGGTATATGGTCGCCTGAACATTTATTGACAGCTGCGGTAAGCAGTTGTTTTATGACTACTTTTTTATCTGTGGCAGAAAATTCTAAATTGCTTTTTTCAAGTTTCAGTTGTAAATCAAAAGGAAAACTCGAACAGATTGAGGGGAAGTTCATAATAAGTGAAATTATCCTCGAACCCATAGTTACTATAACAGATGAAAAAGACCGTGAAAGGGCTGGGAAGGTTTTACAAAAATCAGAAACTGCCTGTCTAATTTCAAATTCTGTAAAATCAAAAGTGATAATGAATCCAACAGTAAAAATAAATAACTAAAATAAAATATCAGCTCAAAATCTCATATTGTCATTCTGGGCTTCAATTTTGTGGCAGTAACTATTGCCAGATACTTTCAAGCAGCAGTTCGGGAAAGCAAACATTACCTATCCAGGTTTTGGCAGACACCACCCTATCGGCCTGTAATTTTAACTTGAATTAAAAATATAAAATCCCAGTCTTTAAGATAATACTGCCAAACAGAGTCAACTATTTATAACACTTATAAACAAAAAATTGCAACAAATTATTATACAATCATTACTTATATTTGAACTGTGAAAAAAAACTTGTCCATATTATTTTTATCTGTTTACCTACTGTCAATAACACAGCTAACCGAACTTATAAAGCTGCCTATAATGGTAGAACATTATGTGGAACATAAGGAACAAAATCCTAATTTAACTTTTTTTCAATTTTTATGCATTCACTATCAGGGACCAGATGTATTTGATGCTGATTATGATAAGGATATGAAATTACCCTTTAAATCACACACCAATATCAGTTCTGTTGTATTTTATCCGTTGATACAAGAATATGAAGCAATACAAAAAGTGAATATTACGTATAAAAAACAAAATTTATATACGTATTCTTTTTCCTACTGCTCTATTTCTCTTTCCTCTATCTGGCAGCCGCCCAGAGACTGTTAATCGTTTTCTATAGTTTATAAATTTCCGCAATATAATTGCGTGTGTTTTGCTATGCCTTATTTTTTATAACTACGATTAATAAAACAAACTTATGCTTACTAAAATAATTGAGTTTTCCGTGAGGAATAAACTCATCGTAGGGCTTTTTATAATTGCCCTGATTGGCTATGGCTCATACCAGGCCACTCACCTGCCTATTGATGCTGTTCCGGATATTACAAACAACCAGGTACAAATTATAACCATAGCCCCTTCATTTGGAGCCACTGATATTGAGCGCCTGGTCACTTTTCCTATAGAACAGGCCAATAGCAATATCTCCGGTATGAAAGAGATTCGCAGCTTTTCCAGATTTGGATTGTCTCTGGTCACTATCGTTTTTGATGACGATGTTGATGTGTACTGGGCAAGACAACAAGTTGCCGAACGGTTACAGCAAGTACAAAATGAGATTCCGCAAAGTATTGGTACGCCTACATTAGGGCCAATATCTACAGGACTTGGCGAAATTTACCAATATGTGGTTAAACCCAAAAAAGGCTATGAACAAAAATTCAATGTAACTGACTTAAGAACGATTCAGGACTGGATTGTAAGGCGACAACTTCTGGGCGTTAAAGGCGTTGCCGAAGTGAGTAGTTTTGGTGGTAAACTCAAACAATATGAAATCAGTATTAATCCTGATAAGCTAAATGCTTACGGGATTACCATTAATGATGTTTTTGCAGCGGTTCAGGACAATAATCAAAACACAGGTGGTTCGTATATAGAAAAAGGACCAACGGTACTTTATATTCGCAGCGAAGGACTTATTGGCACTATTGCCGACATAGAGAATATCGCCATTGTCAATAAAAACAGTGACACTCCGTTGTTTATAAGAGATGTAGCTCAGGTAAAAACCGGTTTTGCCACACGTTACGGGGCAATGTGTTATAACGATCAAGGCGAAGTTTCCGGAGCGATTGTCATGATGCTTAAAGGGGCCAATAGTAGTGAGGTGATTAAAAATGTAAAAGAAAAAATTACCCAAATACAAAAAACACTTCCTGGGGGCGTTGAAATTGAACCTTTTCTGGACCGAACAAAAATGGTCAATAATGCCATTGGTACAGTCGAGAAAAACTTACTCGAAGGAGCTTTAATTGTAGTGTTTGTTTTGGTAATGTTTCTGGGGAATTTCAGGGCAGGTTTACTCGTCGCATCGGTAATTCCTCTGGCCATGCTCTTTGCTATTTGCATGATGAATCTCTTTGGGGTAAGCGGAAATTTAATGAGTCTTGGAGCGCTGGATTTCGGATTAATTGTAGACGGTGCGGTCATAATTGTTGAAGCTATTATGCATCATCTCGCCAGTAATACTAAATATAAGGAACATGCTTCTCTTACTGCTGATCAAATGGATAAAACCGTTACAAGTTCGGCCAGTAAAATGATGAACAGTGCGGTATTTGGCCAAATCATCATATTGATTGTTTACTTACCCATTTTTACGCTGCAGGGTATCGAAGGTAAAATGTTTAAACCTATGGCACAAACAGTTGCCTTTGCTTTGCTGGGCGCTTTTATTTTGTCCCTGACTTATATTCCGATGATGAGCGCTTTTTTTCTAAGTAAAAAAACAAAACATAAAGAAAATCTTTCGGACCGGGTAATGAAACGCCTTGAAAACAGCTATCAAAATACACTAAAAAAGATACTTCGTTTTCCTAAAGCTGTTTTAGGTTCTGTCTTACTGCTTTTTGTGCTGGCTCTTATAACGCTTACTACCTTGGGAGGCGAATTTATACCCGCTCTTGAAGAAGGTGATTTTGCAGTAGACACGCGAGTGCTTACCGGCAGTAACTTAAATACCACTATAGAAAGCACCCAGAAAGCGGCGCATATACTCAAGAGCCAATTTCCAGAAGTATTAAAAGTGGTAACCAAAATAGGCAGCGGGGAAGTTCCTACAGATCCAATGCCAATGGAAGCCAGTGATATGATGGTGATTTTAAAAGATAAAAAAGAATGGACTTCTGCTAAAACTTTTAATGAATTATCTGCAAAGATGAGTAAAGCCCTGGAAGATGTTCCCGGAATTACAACAGGATTTCAATTCCCGGTACAAATGCGTTTTAATGAACTCATGACAGGAGCCCGACAAGATGTTGTGCTTAAAATATTTGGAGAAAACCTCGATACATTAGCCCTGACGGCAAACAAACTGGGCAAAATTATTAGCAAGGTAGACGGCACTGCCAATTTATTTATAGAACCCGTTGGCGGTATGCCACAAGTAATCATATCGTATAACCGACCTGCGATTGCTCAACATCATTTATCAATAGCTGATATTAACAAAGTGATCAATACCGCTTTTGCAGGACAAAGCACGGGCTTAGTGTTTGAACAGGAAAAAAGATTTGATTTGGTGGTGCGCCTGAACGCTAATGAAAGAAAAGATATCGAAGATATTCGAAATTTGCTTATTCCCACATCAAATGGTAGTCAGATTCCTTTATCGCAACTCGCTGCTGTAGAAATTAAAAACGGTCCTAACCAAATACAGCGTGAGGACACAAAACGTAGAATTGTTGTAGGCTTTAACGTAAAAGGCAGAGATGTACAAAGTATTGTAAATGAATTACAGGCCAAAGTAGATAAGGAACTAAAATTGCCTACAGGATATTATGTTACTTATGGTGGTGCATTCGAGAACTTAAATCAGGCAAAAGACCGCCTTATGATTGCCGTTCCTGTTTCGCTGGTACTTATTTTTATTTTACTCTTTTTTGCGTTCAATTCCGTTAAGCACGGATTGCTTATTTATACGGCAATTCCGCTATCTGCAATTGGAGGAATATTTTTTCTGGCCTTGCGTGGTATGCCTTTTAGTATTAGTGCCGGTGTAGGTTTTATAGCTTTGTTTGGAGTAGCCGTTTTAAACGGAATTGTACTAATCGCTGAATTTAACCGACTTAAAAATAACGGAATGAAAAATCTCGCCCAAATTGTTTTAATAGGAACAAAATCAAGACTTCGTCCTGTATTAATGACCGCTTTTGTAGCTTCTTTGGGTTTTTTGCCAATGGCTTTAAGCAACGGCGCAGGTGCCGAGGTACAACGTCCTCTGGCAACAGTAGTAATAGGTGGCTTGCTAGTGGCTACCTTTTTGACCTTATTTGTATTGCCTCTGCTCTACATCTTGTTTGAAAAAGGCTTTAAAATAAAAAGTTTAACTCAAAAAGCAACGTTTGTACTGGTTTTCTTTTCTGTTTTTTCAGCTGCAAATGCACAGGAAAAAATAAGTCTTGAAACGGCATTAAAAATGGTAACCGAGAAAAACTATAGTATAAAAAACGAAAAGCTTAGAACGGCTTATGCGCAGGCGCTCATTAAATCAGGAGCCGATATTCCTAAAACAATTGTTTTTGCTGAAGCAGGAAAAATAAACAGTGCTTATGATGATACCCGCTTTGGGATTTCCCAAACTATTGCCTTCCCTACTATATATAAAAAACAAAAACAGCTGTTATCAGAACAATGGAAAACTTCGGCATTAAATACTTCATTAAAAGAGCAGGAAATAAAAAAGGCCGTAACACAAGTTTTTTATACCTTTCTATATTATAAAGAAAAAGAAAAACTTCTGCAACAAGCAGATACCCTTTTCAATGATTTTTATGACAAAGCAAACCTTCGATTGCAAAAAGGAGAAAGCAATATTCTGGAAAAAACCACTGCCGAAAACCAAAGGGCTGCCATTGCTATACAATTGATGCAGCTAGAGCAAGAGATGCAGACCACCTTATTAGAGCTTCAGGTGCTTTTGAATTCAGAAATTCCTCTTATTCCTTTAGAAAAAAGCTATAAATATCCTATTGTTCCCATGAATAATGGAATTGAGAATAATATCCTCTTAAAACTCTCGCAGCAACAAAAAAATAATGCTGCTGCACAAACGCAATTAGAAAAGTCAAAATATTTGCCGGATCTCACTATTGGCTACTTTAACAATAGTTTTAAAGGCACGGGGCCAGATAATAACTATTATTACGGAAGTAACCGCTTTAGCTCTGTACAGGCAGGACTGGGAATACCCCTTTTTGCAGGAAGCCAAAGTGCCAAAATAGAAGCCTCTAAGGTTGGGGAAAGTATTGCAGAAAATGAATATCAAATACAATTGCAGCTTTTACAAAATCAGTATAAACAATTAATGGCTGCTCATAAAAGCAATACCGAAATAACACAATATTTTGAAGATGCAGGTATAAAAAATGCTACGCTGATTAAAGAAACAGCGAATAAACAATTTAGTAACGGTGAAATTAATTTCTTAGATTTTGTCATGGTAATCAATCAGGCCATTATCATACAGAGCAATTATTTAGAAGCTGTAAGAGCACTAAACCAGAGCAGTATCGAACTTAACTTTATCACTTCAAATTAACAATTAAATGAAAAATATATCCTTGTTTATAAGCATGCTTTTTATACTAAATGCTTGTAAAAACACAACCGAAGAACAGACCGTAACAGAAAAACCTGTGAACGAAAATAGTGTAATACTTACTGATGCGCAATTCAAAAATGCAAGTATCGCAACTGCCCAATTAACACAGAAAAATATTGCCACGGTTATAAAATTAAACGGAAAAATAGATGTTCCGCCACAAAATTTAGTATCTGTAAATGCTCCGCTTGGAGGATATTTGATAAACAGCAAACTCTTACCGGGAATGCAGATAAAAAAAGGGGAAGTCATTGCTACTTTGCAAGATCAGCAATATGTTCAGTTACAGCAAGATTATCTGATGGCAAAATCTAAACTGCATTTTGCTGAGATGGAATTCACACGTCAAAAAGATCTTAATCAATCTAAAGCCAGTAGCGATAAAACAACTCAATTAGCAGAATCTGAAGCAAGCAGCCTTCGTATAACAGTAAACGCTTTATCAGAAAAACTCAAACTGATTAATATCAATCCGAATTATTTGTCAGCCAATAAAATTTCTAAAAGTATCAGCATTTTGAGTACTATAACGGGGTTTGTAAGCAAGGTCAATATTAATATAGGCAAATATATCGCTCCGGGTGAAGTAATGTTTGAACTTATAGATCCAAGTGATATTCACTTAAACCTTAATGTTTATGATACTAATATTGCGCAGCTTGCAATAGGACAAAAAGTAATTGCCTACAGTAATGCAGCGCCCAATAAAAAGTACGAATGCAAAATCATACTTATCAACAAAGACATTAACTCTAACGGAAACACAGAGGTACATTGCCATTTTGTAAAGTATGATAAATACCTTTTACCCGGTATGTACATGAATGCCGAAATAGAAACAACATCGGGCTTAGCCAATGCATTGCCTGAATTAAGTATTGTGACCTTTGAGAGTAAAGACTATGTTTTTACCCAAACCGGAAAACAACAATATGAAATGACAGAAGTTACCGTGGGAGCCAAAGAAAACGTCTATTTGGAGATTTTAAACCCTGAAAGGTTGAAAAATAAAAAAATTGTTACCAATGGAGCTTACACCCTACTTATGAAAATGAAAAATAAAGAAGAATAAAAATTAATAATTTAAAACAAAACATTATGAACGGAGCACATTATCACTTAGTATTGAACCACTTGCCTATTATCATACCCATTGTAGGTTTATTAGTACTCATTGGCGGATTTATAGTAAAATCTGAAATTGTAAAAAGAACGGCTTACTGTATTTTTATACTGGGAGCAATAACGGCATTTTCGGCAATAGCAACAGGCGATGGCGCCGAGGACGTGGTAAAGCAAATTGAAGGAATCACTAAAAGTTTAATCCATGAACATGAAGAAAAAGCAGAAGTATTTGCTCTATTATCCTATGTATTGGGCATCGGTTCGATAGTTGCTTTATGGAGCAATTGGAAAAAGAAATCCTATGCTACTTATATTGCTTTAGCTATAATGGTGTACTGTATGGCAGTTTTATACTTTGGTCAGCAAACAGGCACTACAGGCGGAGAAATCAGACATTCTGAAATCAGGTAATAAACTTTGATCCTTTCATTAAAACAGCTGTTTAAAACAGTTTTAATCCACAGTGGTCTCAAAAATTTCTGCTGTGGATATCGTTAATGAAAACAACTTTAAAAAGTTTCATTGAAACACTAACCAAAATTTGTATTCTAAAATTTAGAATCATTCTACAGGTTTTAATCCATTCTTTTACAACGGGTTGATGTAATTTTATAATATAAAAAAATATTTTAAATATGGGTATAATTAGAGATGATAGAAATCTCCACATTATTCTAAAAAAGGTTGACCTAGATATACATAGGCTTAATGATCAAAAAATAAAAGCCTTTATTGAATTTTTAGGATTGAAAGACCGTGAGGATATCCCTAAGAATTTTCTTGATTGGGAAAATATACTTGTTGTGGTGCCAAATCGCGAAATGTTAAATGAGATTAAGAAATATAAGGATTCAATATCACGAATTTCATTTGTTACAAACACAAATGCAAAGCAGATTCATATTTATGATATGAATGACTGGAAAATTGCTACACAAAACAAAACACCGTTACAAATAAGACAGTTTCTAAAAACTAATTTTGGAGGCGTTCCAAAAACCTCTGAAGATCCGGATTGGATTAAACTACTATAAATTAAAATTATGCACGTTGAAAACCATTATATCAATAGAAGCGGATGGCTCAGGGCAGCTGTTCTGGGGGCAAACGACGGAATTTTATCTACTACCAGTTTAGCCATTGGTGTGGCAGCAGCAAGTGTTACAAGAGAGCCCATTTTACTGGCTGCCGTAGCAGGTTTAGTAGCAGGTGCGCTTTCTATGGCAGCAGGTGAATATGTATCGGTAAGTTCCCAGTCTGATGTAGAAACTGCAGATTTGAAAAGAGAAAAAATCGCTCTTGAAACCTTACCTGAAGAGGAACTGGAAGAATTAACCGATATTTATATTCAAAGAGGATTAAATAAAGAACTGGCTAGACAAGTTGCTGTCAAATTAACGGCTCATGATGCGCTTGAAGCCCATGCGCGGGATGAACTCGGAATTAATGAAATCACACAGGCAAATCCTCTGACAGCAGCTTTTGCATCGGCCATATCCTTCATTATTGGAGGACTCTTACCGCTTTTAGTGGCTATTTTTGCTCCCATAAAACAAATGGTATTTTATCAATATGGTTTTTCAATACTATTTTTAGCATTATCCGGAATATTAGCAGCTAAAGCAGGCGGATCACATACTTTAAAAGCGGTATTACGTATCTGCATTTGGGGTACTTTTGCAATGGCAATGTCGGCCTTGGTCGGTTATATTTTTGGTGTTCAGACTGCTTAAAAAAACAGCTTTTTATTTGGTTTAAAATTTAACCGAATCTTAAGCATTTAAAAAAAATAAAATACCCGACAATTCGTTATTTCGTATATATCTAAAAACAAACTGCAAAATGAAACTAATTATATTATTCCTGCTATTAACAGTGCTCCCCATTAACTGGGAACCTGACTTTTATAATGCCAAAAAAGTGGCAAAGGAAAAGCACGAATTAATTCTACTCAACTTCTCCGGTTCAGATTGGTGTGGGCCTTGTATCGTGACACGCAGAGACTATCTGGAAAGTCAAACATTCACCCAAATGGCCAATGAAGATCTGGTACTCGTTAATGCTGATTTTCCAAGGAAAAAGAAAAACATTGGAACTCCCCAGCAAGTAAAGCGAAATGAAGATTTAGCCGAAATTTACAATAAAGAAGGAAGTTTCCCTCTAACCCTGCTTCTTGATGCTGATGGTAAAGTACTAAAAACCTGGCACGGAAAACCTGAAACTACGCCTGAGCAGTGGACTGCCGAAATAAAAGCAATCTGTGATAGCAAAAAGTAACATACTGAAAAAACAGAAGTACTCGCAATCCCTTAAACTCATGGGGAACAACTTTACTATTACTGTTGTGGCAGAAAATGAGCATATTGGAAATAAGAGTATAAACCTTGCTATTGAAGAAATCAGACGCATCGAAAAACTTTTGACTACTTATAAAGAGGACAGCCAAACCAACCTGATTAACGAAAATGCGGGAATTAAACCTGTAAAAGTAGATCCTGAAGTTTTTCATCTTATCGAAAGATGCATTGGAATTTCTAAAATTACGCAAGGTGCCTTTGATATTTCTTATGGAAGTATCGACAAAAGTCTATGGAATTTTGACAAAACAATGACTGAATTACCAGATGCCGAAACGGCACTCAAAATGGTGCATCTTATTGATTACAGAAATATCATTTTAGACCCGGAAAACACGACCGTATTTTTAAAAGAAAAAGGAATGCGAATTGGTTTTGGTGGTATCGGAAAGGGATATGCTGCTGAAATGGCAAAACAAATACTTTTAAATCATAATGTTGAGAGCGGAATTATTAATGCCAGCGGAGATCTTTCGGCCTGGGGATTACAGCCCGACGGTAGAAAATGGACCATTGGCGTAGTAGATCCTGACGCTCCAAATGCAGCATTCTCTTATATGGAAATTTCCAATAAAGCGGTGGCAACATCCGGGAATTATGAAAAGTTCGTAACTATTAACGGCAAAAAATATTCGCATACCATTGACCCAAAAACAGGACTTCCGATAACCGGAATTAAAAGTGTGACCATTATTAGCGGAAACGCAGAATTTGCAGATGCAATGGCAACACCAATAGCCGTTATGGGTATTAAAGCAGGCTTGTTTTTAATAGATCAAATAGCAGATCTATATTGTATTATCATTGACGACAACAACAAAATTTACACTTCAAAAAACATTAACCTGAAATGAAAAAGCCAAAACAAAAAGCGCTCGTACTATTCTGCAGCATTGCTTTTACGGGCATTCTACTCACCTCCTGCACATCGGTAAAAGAATACCAAAAAGGCAAAATCAACGATTCTGAAATGGTCCTTTCTAATAGAAAAATCGAAAAAACAGAACTCAGTTTTCAATCCTACCGTGAAGGAGCTTCCGGAGCAAATTCAGGAAAAAGCGGCGGTGGCTGTGGTTGCAACTAATTTTCATACTAGTATAAAATGAAAAGAATATTCATTACAGGATTTGCCTTATTGGCATTATTTCAGGTGAGAGCACAAAATGTTCCTACAGATTCTACAAACTATAAAAGCAAAAAATTAAAAATTGAAGAGGTAAACTTAGTTTCCAGTTACTATAAGCAAAACGGAGACAATTCAGCCGTTACAGGCGGAATTGGTTCTGAACATCTTACCGATATTGCCAATACCATTGATGTAAAGTTGGTAAAATACGGAGAAACCGGAATCAAACATACCTTCGATATCGAAGCCGGAATTGATCATTATACCTCGGCATCATCAGATATGATTGATTTGAGTGCCAATTCATCTGCATCATCTTCAGACAATCGTTTCTATCCGTCTTTATCTTATCTTAGAGAAAATGAAGCAACAGGAAGAACAATTGGTCTGGGAGTTTCATCATCTACTGAATTTGACTACCAGTCTTTTGGAGGAAACATTAGTTTCTCACAAAAAACGAAAGACAGAAACGGAGAATTTACGGCAAAATTCCAAACCTTTATAGATCAGTTAAAACTAATTGAACCTGTTGAACTTCGTACTTCGGGAGGAGAAGGGTATGGCAGCGCCAACCGAAATACTTTTGCAGGAACTCTGAGTTATTCTCAGGTTGTAAACAAAAACCTTCAGGTCATGCTTGTAGGTGATGTTATCAGCCAAAACGGATATTTAAGCCTTCCGTTTCACAGGGTTTATTTTGCAGACGGATCTGTTCATCAGGAAAAAATGCCCGATACAAGGTTAAAAATACCGCTGGGAATCAGAGCAAGTTATTTCTTAGGTGACAATGTAATTATCAGGGCTTATTACAGGTATTATAGTGACGATTGGAGCTTAAAAGCACATACCGCTGATCTTGAAATCCCTGTAAAATTAACCCAGGCATTTTCAGTGAGTCCGTTTTACAGGTATTATACCCAAACCGGAACGAAGTATTTCAAACCGTACGGAGAACATACGGCAGCCGATGAATACTACACCAGCAACTATGATTTGTCAAAATTTGACAGCAGTTTCTTTGGAATGGGAATGAAATTTACTCCCCTTAACGGAATTTTTGGTCTTAAACACTGGAATACCTTAGAGATACGCTATGGACATTATACAAGGACTACTAATATGACATCTGATATTATAAGTATCAACATTAAATACAAATAGTTAAAAACTTAATTCAAATTAGATTCATTAAAAAACCACCAAAGTCGTTTGACGATGGTGGTTTATAATTTTAGATAATCAGTGCTCTTTTGTTTAGGAATCATTTTATTCAGAAATTGAACAAACTTTCAAAAATAACTGTGGTAATTTTGATCTATAAGGAAATTGGAAGGGATACCTTTCTTGCCATAAAAAACTAAGGCGATTTTAATGCTACTCTCATATAAAAAAAATAAAGTTAGATACAAATTTACATCAATCCCCAACAGGACATCCAAACCAAATTGCTCAAGCCACTGAAAGTCGTAGTAAGTCAATCTCTTCAAATCCTCCATAAAGTGGTGTGAAATCTGTCTTTCCTGGGTCACCACACTGCCAAAAGGCGCCAATTGAAGACAATTGACGCCTTTTTTTATTATACTTTACTAATTTATTAGTCTAAAGAGCCGCAGTATGCTATATTTTATTGCATAAGTATAAAAAGTTGCGTTTTAGTAGAGCTGAAAGGCAGGTTCCAATGTTTAGATTCTTCATATATATTTTTGCTGGAAGTAATAATATCTTTGAGAGAATTGCGGCATATGGTATTAAAACAAAATTGAGTATTTACTAAAAATAGAACAATTGGCTTCCAATATGCAGTCCTCCAAAGACAAAATAGGGCTCTCCAGCAGCCCTAGCTCCGATTGCTTCGCCAGTTCGCTGACGCTCGGGTGGAACGTATAGCGGGAAGAGCTCCAAAAAAAAAATAATAAACCTAAAAACTAATATTAAACCCAAAAAGTAATATTATATACAATTGACGATGCTGACCACTCCAAATTAAATTCCGACAGCAGCTCTTAACACCTGATTAACTCAATACCCCATTATTCAGGCCTTGTAGAACTCCGCCCTGCTTTCGTAGAATCAAAAAAAGAAATTAGCAATACGCCTTATTTCAACTGTTTTAATGCATCTACCAGTTTATATTTCTCCCGCATATAGTCTTCTTCCAATGAGTCAATGGTAAACTGCAGAGATGGGTCATACTGTTTAATACCACCTGCAAATTCTTTAGTAAATTTCACTTTTTCCTTTAATAGGTCAAGCTGCTGCTGGGCCTCTTCAATGCAGGTATTCATGTACTGGCGCTCATCCTGCGGATGAGATTCTACTTGCTCTCTCCGCTGCTCAATAATCAGCTGTGCCGATTTAATTATACTGTCTGATTCCCTGTTTAATAAGAGCCACTTTCTAAGCAGATTATCATTGATACCAGACATTTCAGCTGTATCTATCTCCATACCATTTTCATTGGAATCTCCTGAGTCCTTCTTCTGGCAGCAATATAGCAGTATAATAATAACAGCTAGTATGTAGAACTTTGTTTTCATAGTATTACTTTTTAATTTTTTCTGCGTGTATTATTGTAAAGCTGATTGCCGGCTAGTCTAATTCATTAATTTAAAAAAAAGGAAATCTCTATATACTTATTTTCTGTTTCGCAGCCATTGATCTACAGGTTCAAGAACGGCATTTACAATCGCAACTAAGAGTGTACACACTAATGCCTCTATAAAATATCCCGAAGCGGCAATACACCCAATAGCAGCACTGCACCAAATAGTGGCCGCAGAGTTTAAACCATGTACATTTGGTCCTTGTCTAAAAATAACTCCGGCTCCCAGAAAGCCAACTCCCATAACGACCTGGGCAGTAATTCGGGTAACATCAATATTTGAATCTGCTGCTGACACTTTTATAGACAATAAAACAAAAGCAGCAGCTCCGGCTGCTACAAGCATATTTGTAGTAAGCCCCGTTTCTTTATGGTGCCATTGTCTTTCAAAACCAATAATTAATCCCGCTATTAAGGCCTCTATTAATCGAAATAAAAATTCTGTTGTAGTCAAAACTATGTATTTTTTAATGATTAGAACTTTACTCTTTTCATCTATTGAACAGTTTTTCTTTTGCTTTTTTTCTGGTTTTCAGTTCTTTATCTTTTTTCTCTGCTAAAGAAATATCTTCAACTACCGGCATATTCTCCGGCAAAATATTTCCCGTATCTTCCAGTGCTTTACGAACTTTTAATCCCACAGCAAAGTGAATACTATTGGCATCAACAATATCATGTACATTATCATTTTTAAGCTTCTCTGTGGTTTGTGTAACACGAAATAAATTGGCTGCTAATTCATCACTGTCCATATGATCCAGAATATTTTCATTAGGATCAAGATGTCTGATCTCACGGATCGCTTTTGCATCTAATCCTCCGTAAAGTCCTCTATAGCCATGGTTCTGAAAAAAGGCATAATCTGCAGGTTTTGTTATGCCCGCTTTTTGGGCTGCTCCGGCAAGCTGAAGATTTCTTTTAGAGAGTTCCTCACGAAGAAAAAGCCTTCTGTCCTTTACTATTTTTAAATTTTTATGCTTCTTTTGATGACTCAGTTCTTGCAAACGAGTCTGCGTAGCAAAATAGGCTTGTGCCAAAGCAACGGGTTTCAAATTTGAATCTCCATTTTGAACTGCCAGATAACAGCCATAACGCGATAGTTTTATATCACCATTGTTTATTTGTAAATCATCACCCACTGATTTTATCGTACCAACATCTTTAAAATGTAGACCTGTTTCCTGACCTGCATTAATACAAACTGCTTTTGCCTTATCAATCACCTTCAAAAACAAACTGTATTTAGAATAATCCAGCAATTTAGCAAGTTCCATGGCGCTCCAATATTCATTACCCGTTTTATCTTTTTTTCTAAGTTTTTCAAAAACAGATATATTGTTCTCTTGTGATTTTTTTGTTTTCATGTTGTCCTTTTTTCAATTATAAAACTTCTAAAACCTAATTTTTCAGAATATGATATTCATCTTGATTCTTTGTCATATATAATCTTATGTAACAAATTTCATTTATTGTTTAGTAATGTGAAATGATCTGCATCACATATTAGAAAGTCGTTAACCTCTAAAAAAACGTATTAAATGATTACCATCATTTCTAATAATTATGCATCAACTTATCTTTATTAGGAAAATTAAAGCCATAAATACCAGATTTTAAAAGCAATGAAAATGGAAAAGTATATCTTAAAATTTAATCAGATAGGGATTAATGATATTAGTAAAGTAGGTGGCAAAAATGCTTCATTGGGCGAAATGTATAATAATCTTATTGTTCAGGGAATAAGGATTCCAAATGGTTTTGCCATTACAACAGCTGCTTATAAAGACTTTATAAATTATAATAAGTTAAGCGCTCCATTAGATGAACTTATGAAACTTCTGGATAAGAAAGATTTTACCAACTTAAATGAAATTGGTTCAAAAGCCCGAAAGTTATTACTCGATGCAAAATTCCCGCTGGATCTTCAAACTGCAATCTCAGCCGCTTACATAAACTTATCTAAAGATAGTGATCTCACTGTTGCGGTAAGAAGCAGTGCTACAGCCGAGGATCTGGCCAATGCGAGTTTTGCAGGACAGCACGATTCTTTTTTAAATATAAAAGGAACCATGCCTCTTATATATGCCGTTAAATGCTGTTTTGCATCACTTTATACAGACAGAGCGATCAAATACAGACAGGATAAGGGTTTTGATCATGACAAAGTATTTCTTTCTGTAGGGATTCAGCAAATGGTTCGTTCAGATTTAGCCTGTTCTGGAATAGGTTTTACACTTGAACCCGAGTCAGGATTTCGGGATTTGATTCATATTGCAGGTACCTGGGGTTTGGGCGAAACAATTGTTCAGGGAACTGTAACTCCGGATGAATTTCTTGTATTTAAAACTTCTCTTAAAAACAATAAAAAAGCCATTCTGCAAAAAAATCTAGGGACAAAAACAAAAATGCTTATTTATAATGAAAATTCAGCCGGTATCAATTCGACTGTTCTAAAAGTAACTCCCAGAAAATGGTGCAGTAAATTTGTCCTTCAGGATACTGAAATTGAAAAACTGGCCAGATGGGCACTTATTATAGAATCTCATTATAATAAACCAATGGATTTTGAATGGGCCAAGGATGGTATGAATGGTGAGATGTATATCATTCAGGCCAGACCTGAAACTGTTCATTCTTTAATAAAACCCTTATCGATCACTTCTTATAGATTAGAAAAAAAAGGAGAAGAAATCATAACCGGTGAAGCCATAGGAAATGCGATCACAAGTGGTATAGCCAAAATATTGCGCGCTCCAACTGAGGCCACACAATTGCAAGAAGGAGATATTCTTATCACTAATTTTACAAGTCCGGACTGGGATCCCATTCTTAAAAAAGTAGTCGGAATTGTCACAAATAAAGGAGGAAGAACAAGTCACGCTTCTATAGTAGCACGTGAACTTGGAACTCCTGCTGTAGTAGGAACAGAGAATGCCACCGAAGTAATTAAAGATGGTGATGTAATTACAATAAGCTGTGCTGAGGGAAAAACAGGATATGTATATAAAGATAAATTGAAATATGTTCAAACAACCACAGCGCTTGATGAAATTAAACTGCCTGGAAAACCAAAAGTCCAGCTTATAGTTTCTGAACCCGGGAAAGCTTTTGAACTTTCATTTTATCCTAATGATGGCGTGGGATTACTTCGTATTGAGTTTATTATAACTCATAATGTTAAGGTACATCCCATGGCGCTCATTCATCCCGAAAAAGTAACTGATGCAGCTCAAAGCACAGCGATTAATAAACTCACGGAAAATCATGACAGCAAAGCAGATTACCTCATCGAAAAACTATCACAGGGTGTGGCAACAATAGCCGCCGCTTTTTATCCTAAAGAAGTTATTGTGAGAATGAGCGACTTTAAAAGCAATGAATATTCAGGTCTTCTGGGAGGGTCATTTTTTGAACCTCAAGAAGAAAACCCAATGCTGGGTTTTCGGGGTGCTTCCCGTTATTATCATGAAAAATATCGTGAAGGATTCAGACTTGAATGCCAGGCTATGAAAGTGGTTCGGGATGATATGGGCCTAACCAATGTAAAACTCATGATCCCGTTTTGCCGTACTCCTGAAGAAGGAAAAAAAGTCATTGCTATAATGGAACAATACGGTTTAAAACAGCATGAAAACGGACTTGAAATATATGTCATGGCAGAAATACCATCAAATGTTTTACTGGCAGAAGAATTTTCGGAAATTTTCGATGGTTTTTCCATAGGTTCAAATGATCTTACGCAACTCACATTAGGTATCGATCGTGATTCTGAATTAATTGCCGATCTCTTTGATGAAGAGAACAAAGCTTCTAAAAAGCTTATTCTTCAAATGATACAAACCGCTAATAAAATGAATCGAAAAATTGGGCTTTGCGGACAGGCACCAAGCGATTCGGCAGAATTTACAAAGTTTTTGGTCATGGCGGGAATCAACAGTATTTCATTTAATGCTGATGCATTGGTAAATGGTATTAAAAATATAAACTCAGTTTTAAAAAATGATATTACGGAACAGAAAAATGCATATACCTCTTAGAACATGATTTTACAAACAAACCAATATTTCTTTAGCAAAAATTAAGTCTCTAATAAATTGGTTATCAAAAACATTTTGCGACATTTGTCAGACCAAAAACCGATTGCGACATGAAAAATCAAGCGCTTTTAAATGCAATTATTGATAACGCAATCGATGGTATCATTACAATAAACGAAAAGGGAATTGTAGAATCTATAAATCCTTCAGCCTGCCGGCTTTTTTTATATGATCCAGAAGAAGTTATTGGAAAAAACATTTCTTTTTTAATGCCTTCTCCTGACCGGGAAAAGCATGATTCTTATTTAGAGAATTACAAAACTTCGGGAATTCCGCATATTATCGGCCATGACAGGGACGTTTTAGGACGAAAGAAAGACGGTAATATATTCCCGTTCCGACTTGGAGTGAGTGAAGTTAAATTTGAAGGAGAAAGAATTTTCGCTGGTTTTATTCATGATATGAGCCATCAAAAAGAAGCGGAAAACAGGCTCATGCAATATACACAGCATTTAGAGGAACTGGTAAAAGACCGCACCGCTACCCTAAACGAAACTATTGATGCCTTAACTCAGACAAAAGAAGAAGTCAGCACTACATTAGAAAAAGAAAAAGAACTTCACAAAATTAAAAGCCGTCTTTTATCCATGGCTTCCCATGAATTTAGAACGCCACTCAGTACCATTCAGCTTTCTACCTCCTTAATTCAGCGTTATGCTGAAAGTGGAAATAATTCAAAGATTGATGCTCACATAATCAAAATAAAAAGTGCAATAGCAAATCTTACCGGAATACTGGATGATTTCCTGCTTCTTGAAAAAGCGGAATCAAATAAAATTACACTGCAAATATCCTGTTTTGACCTTCAGGATTTTATAAAGGAAATTATTGGAGAATTAAAACTGCTGACCAAAAAAAGACAGAGAATTGTAAGTATTCCGAACGCAGAGGTCACTTTAGTAAAATTAGACAAAAACCTGCTCAAAAACTGCATTATCAATCTGGTTTCTAATGCTATTAAATATTCTGGTGAAGAAACTGAAATTGAACTTTCCACAGCAATGACGTCCAGCACTATAATTATAAATATCAAAGATAATGGCATTGGTATACCTGAGGAAGATCATGAACATCTATTTGAAGCTTTCTTTAGGGCTCACAACACCGGAAACATACCGGGAACCGGTCTTGGACTACACATTGTTTCAAGATATGTGTCACTGATGAATGGTGCAATTTCTTTTGAAAGTGCAATTAATAAAGGAACTTTATTTACTATTGAACTACCGCGTTTATGACTAAAATACTTATTATTGAAGATAACGACAACATTAGAGAAAATGTTGTTGAAATACTGGAACTCTCCGGATATGAAGTTTTTGAAGCGAACAATGGGAAAACCGGGGTTGAAATTGCGCTTAAAATGAAACCAGACATTGTACTGTGCGATATTATGATGCCCGAACTTGACGGGTATGGCGTGCTGCATATTCTCCAAAAGAATCCTGAAACACAGACAATCCCCATTATATTTTTAACTGCCAAAGCAGAAAGAGTTGATATAAGAAAAGGAATGGAATTAGGTGTTGACGATTACCTTACTAAACCTTTTGATGATTTGGAACTGCTTCGCGCTATTGAAGCCAGACTAAAAAAAAGAGAATCACAACAGTTGTTTTACGGACAAACTCCTGAAAACCTCAACTCTCTTATTTCAAAAGAAGACGGACTCTTAAAACTCAAAGAAATCATGCTGGAGCGCAGCACCAGATCTTATAAAAAAAATCAGTATATTCATTATGAGGGCGATCACGTAATAGGCATTTACTACATCATAAGTGGAAAAGTTAAGACCGTAAAACTTACAGAAGACGGTCGTGAGCTTATCACAGGCGTTTACAAAGAGAATGATTATCTGGATATCAGTATTTTATTTTCTAATGATACGTATAACGATACTACTATTGCTCTGGAAGATACTATTTTGAGTTTTCTGCCAACAGAACAACTCGATAAACTTCTTTTTCTTTATCCGGATGTAGGGGCAAAATTCATTAAAATTCTCGCTAATGATATGAGAGAAAAAGAGGTTCGTCTCCTGCAGATAGCTTATATGTCGGTGCGAAAAAGAATTGCCCAGGGCATTGTGCACTTATTGCTGCAGCATAGTGCTGACGGATCGAGTATCAAATTCAGCAGGGATGATCTCGCCGCTTTTTCCGGAACTTCTCCAGAAACAGTGAGCCGTACTTTAAGTGACTTTAAAGAAGAGGGACTAATTGAGAAAACAGCCAGTACCATTCACGTACTTAACTTAGATAAACTCAGTAAAATAAAGAACTAATCTTTCATTATGATGAAGATCATTTTCTTAAGTGATTTTCATCATCCCTTATCTGGACAATCTGCTATAATTTTGGTTGAACAATCCTATACTTTTTAAGTAATCGGGATCAACTACTAAATTATGAATGTAATTAAGCACTCAGGGCATGTTGTTCCTTTCGACGTAGAAAAATTAAGGCTTTCTCTTCAAAAATCCGGTGCTACCCCTGCCCTTATTGAGGAATCACTTGCTCAAATACAGAACCAAATGTATGAGGGCATAACGACCAAACAAATCTATAAAATGGCATTTGCTATTTTAAAAAAAGCCTCGAACGGCCATGCTGCACGCTATAATTTACGTTCTGCCTTACAAATGCTTGGTCCGGCCGGGTTTTTCTTTGAAAAATTTATTGCACGATTATATACTGCCGAAGGTTTTAAAACCAGAACCAACTTAACGCTGCAGGGAAAATGTGTATCGCATGAAGTAGATGTAATGCTAAAAAAAGAGAATCTAATTTCTATGATTGAATGTAAGTTTCACAGCAGCAGAGAAGGTTCTTCAGATGTAAAAGTTCCCATGTACATTCTTTCTCGTTTTAATGATCTTAAAGTGAAACAACATACCCTTTTTTCAAACCATGAAACTATTAATTCCTGTATTATAGTGACCAATAACCGATTTACCAAGGATGCTGAAAGTTTTGCAAACTGCAGCGGAATTTCTCTTTTGAGCTGGGATTATCCTCAAAAAAACAATATTAAGGATAAAATAGATAAAGGAGCGCTCTACCCTATTACCTGCCTCACTACTTTATCAATGGTAGAAAAAGAAAAATTGCTAATTCTGGATCAAATACTGGTAAAAGATCTTACTGATGATTCTAATAATCTTCATAAAATTGGACTTAGTGACAACCGGGTTCGAAATGTATTGAAAGAAGCTTCACAAATTTGTAAACTTATCTAAAATGAAAATAAAATTTATAGGAGGTTCGGGAACCGTAACAGGCTCAAAAACACTCATAGAAAGCAATGGCATTAGAATATTGGTTGACTGCGGGCTCTTTCAGGGGCTCAAAGTACTCAGGGAACTCAATTGGGAACCATTGCCTATTTTGCCCTCTACAATAGATTATGTGCTGCTAACACATGGACATCTGGATCATTGCGGCTGGCTGCCCAGACTGGTCGCTCAGGGATTTAGGGGAAAAATATATTGCACCGGTCCAACTAAAGCTGTGGCAAAACTTGTTCTTTTAGACAGTGCCAAAATTCAGGAAGAAGAAGCCCATAAAGCCAACAATGAACATTATTCTAAACATGAAAAAGCAGAACCTCTCTATACGGTAGCTCAGGCCGAAGCTGTTTTTCCGTTTTTTAAAGTCATACAGCCCAATATATCTGTAGTAATAGCCAATGATATTGCTGCCGTTTTTTCAACTGCAGGACATATTATAGGCGCCTGCAGTATTACGCTGACTCTCGAAAACAAAACTTTAGTTTTTTCCGGTGATATAGGTCGTGATGATGATGTATTAATGTTTGCTCCAACAAAACCTCTAAAAGCAGATTATATCTTCCTTGAAAGCACCTACGGGAATCGTCTTCATCCTGATCTTGACGTAAAAAAAGAACTTGAGGCCTATATCAATACTACGATCGAACAAAAAGGAACTGTAATTATTCCAGGGTTTGCCGTTGAAAGAGCGCAATCGATAATGTATCTTTTATGGCAGCTTAAAACACAAGGCAGAATTCCAAATGTTCCCTATATTCTTGACACTCCTATGGGCGCCAGTGTACTTGATGTTTTTCTGGAAAATATGCAGTGGCATAAACTCTCTGCTAATGACTGTCATGAAATGTTCAAAATGTTCAGAATCGTTTCTGAATTCGAACAAACCCTGCGCATTATTGAAGATCCTCAGCCAAAAGTAATTATTGCGGCAAGCGGTATGGTTACCGGCGGCCGCGTATTATCTTATTTTGAAAAATACATAGGTCTTGAAAAAACGACTGTTATAATTGTAGGCTATCAGGCAGAAGGTACCCGAGGAAGAAAGCTCTTAGAAGGAGCTAATGAAATTAAAATATATGGAAAATATTACACGGTTGAGGCCAAAATACATCAAATAGAAGGGCTCTCTGCCCATGGTGACCAGCAAGATTTAGTCAATTGGCTTTCTGCCCTTCAAAATGTTCCAAAATGCATCTATTTAGTACATGGCGAAAACCTTCCAGCAGATGAATTGCGCACCAAAATTCAGGATCGATATGGGTATAAATGCAGTGTTCCGCTCATGGGAAGTGAAATAGAAATTTAAATTCTCCTTATCTTCTTCTAAAATATTTTACAACTTCAAACCATAATACTGCTATTGAACCAACCAAAATGCAAAGAATTGATTGATAAAATGTTATTAATTCAAAACTAAAAAGGGAACGTAAAAATGGTATTGCAAATAGTGACAGAACCAAAAATACGGTTAGTGCAATAATAATCGATACCAGGATATTTTTATATCGAAGCGTTACCCATAGCGAATAATAAAAAGAGCGATTAACAAGTGTCAGCAAAACATTCGAAGTTATTAGAGTCAAAAAAACCATACTTCGTGTTCTGTTTTCCTCCAATTGATTTTGAACTGACCACTGATATACAAACAACAAACCAAAGGTTATGACAATCCCCTGAACAATGCTGATTACAAGTTCTTTTGCATTAAAAAATGTTGATGTCAGCGGTCTTGGCCCCCTCTGCATCGTATCTGCTTCTGCAGGTTCATTTTCATAAATTATAGAACAGGTTGGTCCCATTATAAGTTCGAGCAGAATTACATGCAGCGGGCTGAATATATTGGGATAAATCCATCCTAAGGCAAGGGGCAGGAAAACAATAAATATTATAGGAATATGTATGGATATAATATACTGAATCGCCTTTTTTAGGTTCGTATAAATCTTTCTTCCCATAGCAACAGCATCAACCATTTTAGAAAGATCGTCTTCTACGAGAATAAGTGAAGCCGCATCTTTTGCTATCGAAGTACCTTTTTTACCCATTGCAATACCAATGTGCGCTGCCTTGAGCGAAGGTCCGTCATTAACTCCGTCTCCTGTCATGGCTACAATCTGCCCATTTGCTTTCAACGCATTTACAATTCGTAGTTTGGCTTCTGGAAACATTCGGCTAAATACATTAATGTGCATTACTTTAGTCTGCAGTTCAGTATCGCTTAACTTCATGAGTTGGTCTCCTGTAATAGATTTATCAAATCCCTGAAAACCAATTTCCTGAGCAATGGCATTTGTAGTTCGGGCGTTATCCCCAGTAATAATCTTTACTCCTATTCCGGCGGTGTAAAATGATTTTAAAACTTCAGAAATATTCTGCTTTGGAGGATCATAAAAAGCAACCAATCCTTTAAATGTAAATGGAATTTCCTGCTGCATTTCCGGATAATTATTCCCTTGCAGATTTCCCGTCGCAACACCAAGGACCCTATACCCTTTCTCTGTTAATTTATTCATGGCAGCCGTTACCGTTTCTTTTTCTTCAGCCCCAAGATGGCAAACTTCTAAAATAGCTTCCGGTGCTCCTTTTGCAGCAATAATTCGATGGTCAAATTCATCTTCAAACACATGGGTCATCATAGGGGGTTTGCCCGATAAAGGGTATTCATGAATCATTTTAAAAAGGATTCTTATATCCTTATCGGTATATTTCTTATAGGTATCATGAAGGGCAATTTCCATGGGATCAAAAGCAATTGGCTCGCTTGCCCACATAGCGGTTGTAAGGAGTTCTTCTGTTTCTTTAAATTCTCTAAAAGTATCTGTCGCTACCTCTGGGCCCGAAGGCAGGTAAAGCCTTGCCAGTTCCATCTTATTCTGGGTAATTGTACCTGTTTTATCCGTACAAATTACTGTCGCGCTGCCTAATGTCTCAACAGTTTTCATTTGTTTCACGACAATCCCCATCTTCATAAGCCGGCGGGCTCCCAATGCCATAAATGTGGTAAAGGCAACAGGAATCTCTTCGGGTAAAATACTCATGGCAAGAGTGAGCGCCATCAAAAGACTTTCCAAAACATTCCCTACTCTTGAATAATTGATTCCCCAAACCAAAACAAAAACCAATGCTCCGGCAAAAACCATTTTTTTAATAAAATTCCCAATCTGGAGTTCTAATGGAGTTTTCTCCTCCCCAATAGCATCAAGACTGCTGCCTATTTTTCCTAATCGTGTTTCATTTCCAATGGCAATAATTTTAACGATAGCCAATCCGCTGACAACGGTAGTTCCAGAAAAAACCTTATTATCTTCTTTGTCTTTGTTTTTAAAAACTGTCATAGACTCACCGGTAAGTATGGATTCATTTACCGAAAAATCATTTGAACTCATAATAGAACCATCAGCCGGAACCAAGCTGCCTTCTTCTATAATCACCAGATCGCCAACCACAATATCCTGAGTTTTGATATTTTGCTGCTGTCCTTGACGAATAACTTTACACAAAGGCTGTGTAAATTCTTGTAGTTTTGCCAGCGCATTGCGGCTTCTTTTTTCCTGATAGAGTGAAATGGCTACAATTAATAAAATCGAAACCGAAAGAAAAATCGCATCACTGTATTGCTTATTGATAAAGTAGATGCCCGAGGCAATGAGCAATAAAAGAACCATTGGTTCTGCAAAAATACTTTTTAGAAAAGCTAAAAATCTGTTTTCTTTCTTGTAATTATAAGTATTGATTCCAAATTTTCTTCTCAAATCGATTACTTCTTCAAAACTTAATCCTTTTAATTCTTGTTGGTTTGTGCTCATAGAATATTTAGATAAATTAGTTTACAGTACGATCTCTTAAAAGTACTAAATAGTTTTTTAGATTGTTACGCTACACTAACTGATGGAAAGATGTGCAGTCTTACCTTTAAAGCATTTAGAACCAGACAATGATCTTTGCAAAGAAAAAAAAGCTTCAGAGTCTTATTAATCTGATTACTTTCTAAAATAGCTACTTTGGGTCTAATGACAATATCTGTTATTTCTGAAAATTCATCTGATATCAGCACAGAGGCGCGGGCTGTACAGTTAAAACTTTTAAATTTAATTCCTTTATTTTTTGCTGTTCTGCAAAATGCGTTCATATAGGAACTTTCTATAGAAGCAATAAACAAATGTTCTGCCGACCAAACATCATCATGGAGATTTTTTAAACATGAATGAGATGCTACTTCTATAGCATGGCTAAAAATCACCGAAGTTATTCGTGCGTTTTGATTCTCTTGCCAAGACAAATCTACCTGATATTCTTGTGAAGTCTCCATATAAACTTTTTTTAATAAAACATCTAGAGTGCTTTTCCTGAGTTAAAATATTTCTCTTCTGACATAAACTAAATTAATCCATTAAGATTTGATAAGAAATGATTTTCATCACATCAGATTAATTATATTATAAAACCAGCTGTATTAAAAAAATTGGTCTGTCAAATCAGAGCAATAGTTCTTTTTAATGAAGAGTTTTTAAATTGATTTCTTTCTCAAACACCAATAAAAACAATTAAAATCAATTGCATCGAAAACAAAAAGTATCAAAGATCATTTTTATCAATGATTAAGATCATTTTCAATTTTTAATATTTAATGGAATTTTACCTAACAAATTTAAAGTTCCTGGTAATGCATTTTATCAGATCATAATATTAAGAAAGGCATTATAAGAGTACTACACTAAAGCAAAACCTCATCTTAAGAACTATAATAACTAAAAAATAGAAGCCATGGAAAATCAAAAACTATTTGTAGCAAATTATAAAACACAGCAAGAAGCTGAAGATGCTATCAAAAAACTAAAAAAGAATGGTTACGATATTACAAAACTGTCCGTAATAGGAACAGAATGTTATATAGAACAAAACGTATTAGGCTACTTTAATATTTATGACAAAATGGAAAAATGGAGTACCCTTGGACTATTTGCTATTGGATTTTGCGGACTTTTATTTGGAATGCTTTTCATTTTTAACTTTACTGCAAGCCTTCCTTATTTTAAAATTCCCATCATATATGCATGTGTAGCGGTACTTTTAGGAGCTACTCTGCCACTAATTGGCATGGGATTTTCAAAAGACAAAGGTATTAAATACAAAACAGAAGTGAAAGCAAAAAAAATTATGCTCTTTACCCAGGAAACTAATGCAAAAATCGAAAACATAAGAACCTTATTGCAAATCCATATCCCTAAAGAAAATTCACTAGCAGAAAGAAAAAGCCAAATGCTTTTAGAAAACCAAACTTTCGAATTATAATCAACCTAATTAAATAATTAACTATAAATAAAACAACATGAAAACAAATGAAGAATTACAAAGAGATGTTCAGAATGCCATTAAATGGGAACCGCAGCTTCATGCAGCAGAAATTGGCGTAACTGCAAAAGATGGCGTGATAACACTGATGGGAAGTGTAGATGCATACTTTAAAAAAATTGAAGCAGAAAATGCTGCGAAAAATGTTGATGGTGTAAAAGCAGTTGCTGAGGAAATTGAGATAAAATATTCTAATAGTGCTAAATCTGATCAGGATATAGCCAATGATGCATTAAAAGCTTTAATTGATAACTGGAATGTTCCAGAAGAAAAAATTCAGTTGAAAGTGGAAAAAGGATGGGTCACACTCGAAGGTCAGGTTACCTGGAACTATCAAAGAGAAGCTGCTGAGAAATCTATAGGACATATTTTAGGTGTTAAAGGCCTCACGAATCGTATTAAGATTAAAGCTGAAGTACAAAACCAGATTGATAAAAATAATATCAAAAGGGCTTTAGCCAGTAATTGGACATTACATGCTGAGAATATCTTCCTGAAGGTAGAGGGAACAAAAGTTACTTTAACCGGAGCTGTAAATTCCCTTTTTCAGAAAGATTTAGCAGAAAAAATAGTCTGGAAAACTCCAGGCATCTGGTCTGTAGATAACGAGCTTGTTGTGCAGCACAAATATGCTATATCAGAATAGTTAAAAAGGGAATCTGCCTCCCTTTTCCTGATAGAAAAAGTAAAAAAATAGTGGTGTTTTAACAAATTATTTAAATTTTAATTATTATGGAAGCAAGTTGGTTAATATTATCCTTTACAGGTGTTATTGTATTAGTAGTGATGATTTTTGCTTTCAGGCAAAATAACAAAGACAGAAAAATATACGAGCAAGATCTAAAAAGACCATCAAATCTTTATGATGATCAGTCTGAAGCAAACGACATCCAATAAACTGAACCTTTCGATCATATTTTTAATGTAATTCTAAATAGTGTGAGCAATGAAAACAATACTGTTATACCTGCTGTTCTTAATTACTATAGCCGTACTATTATTGAATCGTTATACGGATCTTTATATTAATAATTCAATAATGCATTTTATATTATTAATATTGGCATCAATTACATTTGTTTTTATTATAGGCCGCATCTTTGGGAAACTTCAAACTACAAAATCAAGAGTACTTACAATATTAATTATTGGAGTTTTTTGTTTTGTACAATCTTTTTTAACCTGGGGCGGTGACTGGAAAACACAAACAATTCTTTATCAAAACAAAGTCAACGGTAACAAAACTATAGAATTCCAGATGCGGGGTGATCGTTTTTCTTTTGGATACAAAAAAAGAGTCATAAACAGGTTAAAATTATTTCCCGGACTCGACTGGACTACTGACGTTGATACTGCTAAAATTGATCATAAACAATGGGAAAAGATAAATAGATATGTAAATGAAATGAAGTTTGCTTCAAAGTAACAGCGGACTCATTTTTTATAATTAATAAACGCGGCAATCAGCTGCATTAAATGCTTAGAAAATATGAAAAAGATACTTGTTACAACTGACTTATCTTACAACTCCAAACCAGCAGTACGCTTTGCTATACAGCTTGCCTGCCAGACAGGATATGAACTTTCATTTCTTCATGTAAATAGTTCATTTATCATTGACCCTTTTTCAGCTGTTACCTTTGTAGGCCTTCCTGAACCTGACACTAAAATACAGGAACAAAGCTTAAAAAGATTTATACATACCTTGTACAGACAAACCAATAAGCAACCAGGAAAGATTAATTATATAGTCGAAAATAAGCTGGACGTAAATGAAGCTATTTTAGACTGTGCAAAAAGAATCAAGGCCGATTATATTTGCATGAGTACAAGAGGCGGTGGTTTGGCCAATAAGCTATTAGGCAGTCATACCAACAAAATTTTACATGATTCTCCTATTCCTGTTCTAGTTGTACCAAGACATTACAGAATTAAGCACTTAAATACTGTTCTATATCCCTCTGATATTGAAGACATAAACATTGAATTGCCGTTAATTAGAAAGTTTGCTGCAGAATTTGATGCTCCGATTGCTGTATATCATTATGATTATTTTACTGAAGAGCAAGAAATCAGTAAAAAACTACATAAAATAGAGCATAAATATAAATCAGATACCATAAATTTCCATTTTAAAAAATTAAATCCCGAAGTTTCTTTATTACGTCATTTGCAAATTGATATTATGACAGCCAAGCCTTCTATTATAACCATGTTTGCCAAAGAAGACAGGGGCTGGTTTGAACAATTGTTTCAGCCTATTAAAACAGTAGAAAAGGGTTTTGATACAAGAACTCCTATGCTTGTTTTTAGAAAATAAAAATTGGCTGGTAAATGGATTACAGTTACCGGCCAATTATTTTTATTATAAAGCTCTTTCTTCAAAATCCCATAAAAGTTTTTTTGTTTTTACTTTAAACTAATAGGCTATTTTAAAATTTATTTAAGCAGTTAAAGTCAATTAAGGCACTTTAAATTCTTGAAAATCACACAAAGTAGCTTCAAGTTTCAATTTTTCCTGAAGATAATCAAATTTAAGTGAATCTAATTTGTGTACAACTGATAAGTCAAAACTTTCAGTACGGGTTTCATAATCTTTAATATAATTCACTCTCTTTTTTAATTGATCAAGATGATATTGGGCATCATGAAGTCTCTTTTCTTTTTTATTCTTTGATTGTAACTTCATTTCTTGTTCCTGCTGCTTAATAATCAATTCAGCCGACGTAATTATACTCTCTGATTCTTTATTAAACGAAAACCATTTTCTGAGCGTTTGCTGCTCGATATTTGTTGCTGTCATTACTGAATCTGAATCACTATTATCCTCAATTAATGAAGGTCTGTCCTGACAGGAATATAACAATACTGCTATAATACCCAAAATATTAAATTTTGTTTTCATATTATTTGATTATAATCTTGTGTGTTTTTGTGATACGTTTAAAACTGAAATACAGGCTTTCAACAATCAGATGCAAAAGGAATTATTATTTCATCTTAAAATTTGAATGGAACTAAAGTAAAGAATTCAGAAAAAGTACTCTATGATTGCCATCATCTCCGAAAATGATATTAAACAGCTTTTTATAATACTAAAATAAGCGTCACAATGTAATCACAACTTAAAATAATAAATTAAATAGTGATTGTAATCATATTTTCGCCTAATAGGAATTCATAATTTTATTCAATTCAAAACAGTTAATTCAAAAAGAAGCCTAATGAAAAGAATAACATTGATTATTATAGTATTGTCATTTTTGTTGGTTCAATGTTCAAGTTCAAATATCGTCAGTTCATGGCAGTCATCAGGATCAGAAACATTAAATCTGAAATCTGGCCGGATAATAGTTCTTGGATTAATCAGAGAATCAGATAAATCACTTCAAAAGAAAATGGAGAATCACCTGGCTGATGATCTTTGTAATCTTGGCTATGATGCCATTTCATCTCTTGAACTGTATGGTTTAAATACATTTGAAGGCAAAGATGAAAATCAGATTATGGAGCAATTAAAACAAAATGGTGCAGCGGCTGTTTTAACTGTTGTACTGCTTGACAAACAAAAAGAAAAATATCATGCGCCAAAAAGTATGTTTGATTTAGGATATACAAATGATTTCGATATCTACTACGCTGCTATATATAGCAAAATTTATCAAGAAGGATATTATGTAAATGATACCTATTATTTTTGGGAGAGCAGCCTTTTTACGATGCCTGATCAAAAAATAATATATTCAGTACAAACCCAATCGTTTAATCCTTTAAATGCCGCAAGTCTGGCGCATGAATATGGGAAATTAATAATAAATGATATGCTTGAACATAATATAATTAAAGGCAATCATAAAGAAAAAAAACAAAAGCTTTAGCAGCTATCAGTGGTATATATCTCAACTTTTAATAGTTTAAAAAAAATCAAAGATTAATGGTGGAATTTTGGTTTTAGACCGTAATGTTTAATACTATGTTCCATAATAAAAAGCCTGGCTTCTTCAATATCGTCTGTTATCATACATAATTTTGAATCGGAATCGTTTATAGTCCCCTGCTGTTTCATCAAATTAATATGTTCAATGAGTGCTTTATGATACTCTTTATTGAACATGATGATCGGGAAGTTTTTAATCTTTCCGGTCTGCACAAGTGTAAGTGCTTCAAAATATTCATCGAGGGTGCCAAAACCTCCCGGCATTACGACAAAGGCAAAAGAATATTTTACTAAAAGTATCTTTCGAATAAAAAAATGTTTTGCAACTACCCATCTGTCCAGATAAGAATTTGGCATCTGATCAACTGGAAGTTTAATATTACATCCTACAGATTTTCCTCCAACTTCTTTTGCTCCCCGATTTGCAGCTTCCATAAGGCCTGGCCCTCCCCCTGTCATTATTGTAAAGCCAAGTTTGGCGTATTCTCCTGCCGCTTTTCTGGTAAAATCATAATAAGGATGATCTTCTTTAAAACGTGCTGATCCAAAAAAAGTAATACAAGGTCCAATGGTATACAATTTTCTAAAACATCGAATGAGCTCCCATAAAGTAGTTAATATAAATTTCAGCTCCGTAAACCTTGATTGCGGCCCCTCTAAAAATTGAATTTCTAATTTATCGTTCTGAGGTTTATGATCTTTCATAACTTTATAGTATTCAGCTAATCAACATAAATAAGGTTGTTCTATATTTACTTTTAAATGATTCACGACTCTGATTACACCTGGGGTTTTATAGGCAATCTTTTCAGCTTCTTCTTTTTGAAAAATAGAACCCACTGTTCCAGATAGCTGGACCGTTGCGCCAGCAACCTGAATTTCAATCTCGTCCGTGTCAAAAGCCCAATGTCTATTGAGTGCCTTTTCGAGCAATTCTTTTTCTACCTGATCACGCAGTTCTCTTTTAAGTTTAATATTATTGGTTACACCTATTACCCCTATTTGATTTTCCACAAGTTCCCTGGCGATATCTCTCTGAAAATTCCATGGAAGTAGTCCTTCAAGTGTGACCCAGCCTTTTTCTACAATTATGCTAATAGTGCCTTTTGGAACAATATGATTCTCTTTAAAAATGCTCACAAGCTGTTCAGCGATTTGCTGATCAGAAACTGCAGATGATTTTTCCAGTATCACCTCAATTTCATCTACAATAGCCGCAATCCCTTTAATTTTCTTAGCAGCATGCAAAGCTTCTGTTTTTTTTACCAGCGAATCGACATGTCCTGTAAGGGTAACTATTGCATCTTTTACAATCACACCAATTTCTGCTGCATGTAACAGGGGTTCAAACTTAATTGCTTCCTGTACTTCTTTTTGCAAAATTTCATTACTTTTCATATCTTCTATTTTAGTTTCTAGTTGTCTACGACAAGTTCATTATCTACATACCAAACTCCAGGAGTATTCCATACAATTCTTTCTGCTTCTTCTTTTTGAAAAAGAGAATCAACGATACCGCTGAGGTAGATTGTTTTACCCTCAACTCTAACCTTAATATTATTAACATCAAGAATCCAACTCCGACTTAGGGCTTTCTCAACAATTTCTTTTCCCAATTCATTTTTTATTTCTGCTTCTATCTTTATTTGATCAATTACTCCCCTTACTCCTGGCAGGTAACGGATAGCATTATCTGCCGCTTTTCTTTGAAAATTCCAATGCAGGATTCCCTCGAGCGTTACCCATCCATTCTCTACGGTAACTTGTATTCGATGATCAGGAACGGCCCAGTTTTCACGCAACGCCTTAATAACAGATAAGGCTATATCAGTATCACTTTTAATAGCCGAAAAAAACAAATCAACTTTCATATCATCTACGATAGCTTTTACTCCGGCAATATTTTTTACGGCCTGTTCAGCCTCTCTTTTTTGAGTATAATTATCTACCGTTCCTCCCAGAGTAACAATACCATCCTGAACACTAACATCAATTTCGTTAGAGCTCAAAAGAGGTTCCCATTTGATAGCCTCTACTACTTCTTCACGTAAAACATCATTACTTTTTTTCATGGTGAAAAATTTTTAAATTTTACTTTGACTAATTATCTCAAGGCATTCTTAGCCATTGATTATGAAACAAAGTTGGAATAATAAAACAGCTACACAAATGATCTTTATCAATTCAAAAAGTGATATACAACATATATTCGCAATTAATAAGGGACTATGGAGATAAGGAGGCAAAGGTTATCCAAAATACAGTAGGTAATATTTTCAGTGGTGAGGTGGTTGGTGAAACAGCAAAAAGCCTTTCGGAACGCTTCGGGAAAGTGTTGCAAAAACGCCAGAGTATATCGATCAATAGAAATGACACCGCAACTTCAATATCGACGCAATTAGATAGCTTAATTCCGGCTTCCAAAATCTCAACATTAATCCAAGGTATGTTTGTTGGGAATTAGAGCGTATTAAAAATGATCCTGATTTACAGCATTTGGTGCAAAAAGAAGGAACTTGAAATTGATATTATTTTAAAATGCCTGTTTAAAATAAACTCGGATAATACTATAAAGTCAATAGAAAAAGCCGAAATTTGTATGATATCTAAATCAAATGCTTGTCGTAAATGGTTAACCTTTTAAATTTCATTCGCTCACTAACAACTTTTTCAGACAGCAACTGGGAATCTCTTCAGTCTGTCTTGGAAAGACGAGAGTTCAACAAAAAAGACTTTCTCCTTAAGCAAGGAGAAATATTCAGTTCATTGTTTTACATTACTAATGGCTACTGCAAAAGTTACTATGAAATTGACGGTAAAATTAAAAATACTGGCTTTTTCTTAGAAAATGAAATAGCGACAAACCTTAAGAGTTTTGGCTCTGGAAACAAGTCGGAATTTAATATTGTAGCCTGTGAACCATTAACAGTAATTATTTTTGATAAAGAAAAGTTATTTGAGATAGCCAAACAGTCCATTGAAATTGTAGCATTGGGACGATGTTGCATACGTTTGTTCGCAACTAAACAAGAAGAATTATCAACAGTCTTCCAGCTCTATTCTGCAGAAGAGAGACATCTAAAGTATCCTTTAAATTAACTTTTCCCTGCGTAATTGTTCCTGTTTTATCAGTGCAAAGTATATTCATGCTGCCAATATTTTCTATAGAGGAAAGACGTTTGACAATAACCTTCAGTTTGGCCATTCTTTTTGCGCCCGTTGATAAATTGACACTAATAATGGCAGGAAGCAGCTGTGGCGTCAAACCTACTGCAAGTGCCAGAGAAAATAAAAATGATTCAAGAATGGGTTTATGCAGAAATACATTGACACCAAAAATGATAATGACTAGAATGAGTGTAACTTCCATTATTAGATACCCAAATTTTCGTATGCCTAGCTCAAAATCTGTTTCAGGTGCTTTTAATTGAAGTGAGGCTGATATTTTCCTGAATTCTGTCTGCTTAGCAGTTTTTATAACCAGTACAGATGCTTTACCGCTAATAACGTTTGTCCCCATAAACAGGCTGTTGCTCCTTTTGGAAAGGATTGTATTGGCAGGAAGAGGCTCCCCACTATTTTTTTCAACTGGAAAAGTTTCTCCTGTAAAAGCAGCTTCGTCAACATAGAGTTCTTTCGATTCTATAATAAGACAGTCGCCCGGAATGACATCACCGGCTGATAAGATCAGTAGATCACCTGATACAACTTGCTCAAAGTCTATATCTTTTGAGACACCTGCTCTGATCACACGGCATTTTAAACGCACCATCTTTAATAATTCTTGTACAGCATTGGCAGCTCCCCTTTCCTGCCAAAATCCCAGTAAACTGCTCAATAATACAATGCAGAGGATAATTAAGGAATCCGAAATATCTCCTAAAGCAGCAGAAAGTAAAGCAGCAGCAATCAGCAGAATTGTTATCGGACTTTTAAACTGCGAAAAAAAAAAGGAAAATTATCGTAGAATTAGCATTATTTACTAAACTATTAGGTCCATACATTTTTAATCTTCTGGCAGCCTCTGCTTCGTTAAGCCCATTTGGATCAGTCGACAGAATATGGTAAGCATCAGACGCGCTTAAATTCCAAAAATTTTCAATATCCGATACATTTCTCATCTGCTGGTTAATATTTAATTCTTCTATAGCAAAACCCGGCGGCATTAACAGCCGATTTACAAAAGAAGTGACCGTTTAAATCCGCTTTAAACTTATAATTTAATTTTGTAGAAGTCCAGCAGTGGATGCACTCAGGTTAGATCTGAAATAACAATTTTGCAATTATTTGCAATTTAATACCACTTGTTTTGGATCTTATGGCTCAGCTATTTCCAAGACTATTCGACCACTGATATCACCTTTTTTCATATTATCAAAAACAGTATTGATATCTTCTAATTTTGCAGCGTGAACAGTAGCCTTTACTTTACCGTCTATTGCAAATGCGATGGCTTCCTGCATATCTTTTCGAGTCCCCACAATAGAGCCTTTAATGGTAGTTCCGTTAATAACCGTATCAAAAATAGAAAGGTCAAAGTTTCCTGCAGGCAGTCCGTTAAGTGACAATGTACCTTTACGTCTAAGCGCTGCAAGTCCCTGATTAAATGCTATCGGTGATGGAGCGGTTACCAGTACGCCATGCATGCCCCCAGTTTCTCTTTTAAGAAACGCAGCAGGGTCTTGTTCTCTGGCATTAACAATCAATTCTGCTCCGAGACTTTTTGCCAGCTCAAGTTTATCATGAGCTATATCAATTGCGGCTACATGCAGTCCCATGGCTTTTGCGTATTGGACTGCCAGGTGTCCCAGACCGCCGATACCTGATATTGCGACCCATTCTCCCGGTTTTGCATTTGTTTCTTTTAGTCCTTTATACACCGTTACCCCAGCACAAATAATAGGAGCCATTTCCGTGAAATTAATATTAGGAGGAAAATGAGCTACGTATCGGGCATCTGCCACAACATATTCCGCAAAACCGCCGTCAACGCTGTATCCCCCATTCTGCTGGCTTTCACATAATGTTTCCCAGCCTGTATAACAGTAATCACAACATCCACAGGCGCTATATAACCAGGGCACTCCAACGATATCCCCTTCTTTCATATTTTTCACCCCAGATCCTAACGCTGCTATATAACCTATTGCCTCATGACCGGGTATCAAAGGCATTTTTGGTTTTGAAGGCCAGTCGCCCTGACAGGCATGGAGATCTGTATGACAAACGCCGCAGGCAATAACCTTAACCAATATTTGATTTTCTCCAGGTTCTTTGACCGGCATTTCTTCAATATACAATGGCTGTCCAAATCCATGGATCACAGCAGCTTTCATTTTTTTTGGTATCATAAAAAAGTATCTTAATGTTCAATAATTAAAATTGCTCATAATTTCTATTACGTGTTTATTAACGTTCCATTTATTATGGATTAAATCCGATAAAGAAATTTGTTTATTATATTTTATGTAAAGGTCACTCCCTAGTAGACAGAATGTAATGACTATGGTCACCCTTTAATGTGACTGTCATCATAATTTTGAAATTAAATAAAAACGAGCAGATATCAGTAGAATACTCCTGTTTTCAAATATAAAGCTCATCATTTTTTAGATTGCATTTAATAAGTAGGTGGCGATAATTCCTTTTTTGATACAAAAAGTTTAGACCGTTTCTTTTTTCTTTGAGTAAATAAAAATTATCAGTATTATACAATTGTGCAAAATCATTTTAAAACTTTTTTTTTTTCATCAATCCCCAACAGGACATCCAAACAAAATTCCTAAAGCCAATGAAAAACTGACACTACACGTAGTATGACAATCTCTTCGAATCGTCCATAAATTTTATAGAAATTTGTCCAGTCGAGGTCACAAACAAGCCAAATGGCGCCAATTGAAGACAATTGGTGCCATTTTTTTATAACCTTCCTTATTTTTATTAGTCTAAAGAGCCGGGCTCCTCGACAACCCTAGCCCCGATAGCAGTGAAATCCTTTTGTGCTGGGGTTCGGTACAAAAGATTGGAACGAATAACGGGAAGAGCTGCTAAAAATAGCTTTAAGGAAAGATGGAACTTATAAATGCATGGTTTTATATTTTACACGCATTCTTATTTATAGTATATTTGTAATACAAAAAAAAGAATAATACTACTGTCTGTTAATTCTTTAGTATTTTAATTTTTGTGAATGATTTAATATTGAAAAAGTAAAATTTGAATTTGGGTGCAGAATCGGTGCACAGAGGTTCAAGACATAAATAAAAGTGGCATATACAGCAGTTTCAGGCGTAAAGTTCGAATCCTGCTCTCCCCACGTAAAAAGTCCTAATGAAAATTAGGACTTTTTTTATGGATAGAATTTTAAGATAAATTCCAAATTTCTAAAATTCCAATCTAATGGAGGATCAAACGGATCAAACGCAAAAGTTGGGGATTAACCAAAAAGATTAGATAATCTGAATAAGAAGAAATCTACTTTACGCACTCCTCTAAATTGAGATGCCAGCGGGTCAATTGCAAAAAACCTACCAATCCTCGGGTCATGCATTCTAAAGGTGTAATCCAAAGAATTCCCTTCGCCTTTAATCTCATCATCCTTTTCCTGACCTTGGAATCCGTATCGATATTCGTTTGCATTACCTCGTCTAGTGGGCACTTGCATTCCAAAAGGGCATTACCTTATCATTGATAAGTCATCGTAAGAACATAAAACAAACATGTACAAAAAAACCGTTCAGATAGATTCTAAACGGTCATTTTTATGTAATAATAAGTTTTTTGAATTAATAAATCAACTTATAATGTGCTGTTTTGCATTTTGTTAATTTTCTCTACTTTTTCAGGAGAATCGAATGCTTTTTCAAAAAGTTTACTTTTTTCTTTAGCAAATTTCTCCACCGCTTCTAGTTCTTGGATAGTCATTTTAGGACGACCAGCCCAAAAACTAGTAGATTTTTCTATCTGCTTTTCTACTAAATCTCTTAATTCTTTTGTTCCCATAACGTTACAAATATACTATTTTTTTACTTATCCAATAATTATTGGTCGTTTTTCAGTTTAAACAAAACAAATTGATAGTCAGCTGTTTTATCTTTATTGTACTTTTCAATCTGTTTTACTACAATATCCTTTTGGAGTGATGTAAGGTCTTTTTCCCGTATCGTTCTTTCATGTTCTTTTCCTTTCCTTGTTATTGTTTGCTTTTTTTCAATAATTGTTATTTCTTCTTCTATCTTGCCTCCTGATATATCCAAATATTGTTCCAAACTACTAATATTTGAAGATATTTTCTGTTTGTAAAGCCTGTGTTTATGTAGTGTATTTCCAAAAAACAATATGGTGCAATCTCGATTAGAATTGAAAAAATGAAGAATACACATAAAAACAGTCGCTAAAACCTCATCATAATCGTTATTGTTGATTTCAGCTAAATCATTAACTCTTACTGAACCGTCATTATTTTCCAAATTTCCAAAACCTACATTATACCAATTGTGGCTTTTATCAACGGGTGAAATGGAAACTATTTTCGTTATTTCCTGTATTCCTGTACTAATGAACCTAAACTGATAAACTTCATTAGTAATACCTTCAAAATTATAATTATACGCCTTTTCTAAAAAATCCAAATCTTATCTTTTACAAATGTAAATATCATTCTCACTTAATTAGGATAATTATAGCGTTTTTAATTTCATCTCTGTTATTTTACTTCTAATTCCCAAAGCGTTCCATCGGGTGATTGTATTCGAGTTTCAATTTTTAAGTCATTAATGCTTTTAAAATCATACCGCTGAACACTGGTCACATATCGATAACCTCCCAGATACTGTGCATGCCTGAGTCCTAATTCTGTAATCCAAATCGACATTCTAGACTGCTTGAACTACTTGAAGTCCTTCACATAATGAAATTCACGTTTAAGTCGTTTCATCATTCTGGAGAGTACAGCTTCTAGTCCAATTGCTTCACCACAGTGCAATAACTGCCTTGACAATTTCTAAACTAAAAAATTTAATAAACCTTAAATTTTTCTGCTAAAAATGTATCAACTCTATAAACAATCAAAAGCCACTCCGTAATAGAAGTGGCTTTTTTTGTTTGCTTTAGATTGTGGACAGAAGTCAGAATATATTCCAACAGCATAGACAACAATTGCATATAGTCATAACAATTTTTACGAAAGCGGATAAAGTAATTTTTTCGAAATTTCATCATTCTCATCAAATGAAAAAAGATATTTATTTGAGTCTTTATCAAATGTAGAATGATAATTTGGCATTTCCACTTTATAGTAATTACAAATCCAACTTGCTATGCCAAAAAATAAACCTTCTATTTGGAAATTACAAAAGTTTAAATCAATCTCATTTATTTTAATTAAAACCTTCTTTTGTTTTGGAAAAATCTCAGAGACCCACTGTATTCCATTTTCAAGTTTTGTTTTATTGTTATGAATATATTTATTTTCATTAGATATATTCAGTTGCAAATACAAAAAATCATTTATTTTGATTAAATCATTCATTTCAAACTCCTCAGACATTTCGAGAATCTCACCTTTAAAGCCAATCAATATTCCCCATGAAGATTTAAATAACCTAAAATATGATTCATAGTCACCCATAATTATTAAAATTTTATTTGATTAAAATTACCTGATGGTCTAATTACATGGTCAAAAGTATGATTATTTGGATATGCATGAGTTTCTAACCATGCATTTGCCGCATCGTCACCAATACCTCTCATATCGAAAACTTTTAACTTTCCATAATTAGAAACTTTAAATCTTAAAACTTGTAAATCAGTATAACCAAATCCTTCTAACATAGACTTATATCTTAATGCATCTGCTTTGGTTCCAAAAGAATAAACACCTTCACCCACAAATGATTTAGTATAACCAACTGGAAAAGGAACTCCTCCATTCAAAAGTCTAGCAACATCTTCAACGCCCTGAACAGTATAAAAACTACTAGCGCTACTACCCATTGCAAAACCCTTTGGTATAAAACCAGCTAAAACAAAGAATGGAGAATCTAGTTCTTGAGGAGTTACTCTACCACTTGCTGAACCCGCCATGGCTTTATTAGCCGAATTTATTTGGCTTGCACCTATTTGCGTTAGTAATTCACGATAGTTTGTGGCCGTAGTTCTTGAAGATAAGAAATCACTTGTTTCTTGTGAAATCACATCGCTTGGTTTACCAGGATTACCAATTAAATCTTGTGCTGATTTCCAGTTACTTCCAAACTTCCAACCTTCAGATTGTGCATAATCAATAGCAAAAGAACAAAAAACTAAAGCACCGGAAGGATTCGGTCTTGTTGCAACAGATTATTTTACCGGGATCGCCTGGCTAAAAATGAGACTTCTCCCAGACGAAGACACAAATTGTGCTATTGGTGAAGTGATATTTGAACCAAATTGCAGAAACAACTGGCATACACATCCCAGTAATCAGATACTCATTGTTACAGAAGGTATCGGTTATTATCAAGAAGAAGGTTTTTCCATTCAACAAATAAAAGTGGGTGATGTTATTAATGTGTTACCTGGTATCAAACACTGGCATGGCGCTACACCAAATGGAAGGTTTATACATTATGCTGTAAGTATCAATACTGAAAAAGGTATGGTTGATTGGCTTGATCCTGTTACTGACGAACAATATAATTCTATTAAGATCCAGTAGCGTTATACAAACCGATGTCATCGATTGCTGGAAATGAGAAATTAACTCCCTGCAATTCATGCAATCTTTTAATTAACAAAATAAAATTGCTTTAAAATTTGGAGCAAACGTATTTTTATTTCTAATTTTGTATTGATCATTACAAAAATAAATAAAAAAATGAGAGGAAGGCCTACCATATACCAAGACGCTAATATTGTAAAGAAAGCACAGGAAGTTTTTTGGCAGAAAGGATATAGTGCTACCTCATTGAGTGATCTGCAAAAAGCAACTGGTGCCGGTGCCGGAAGTTTTTATAATACTTTCAAAGGGGGCAAAAAAGAGGTCTTTCAAAAAGCTATTGAAGAACGACTATTAGCTTTTGACGCCTTTAAAAAGGAATTAAGCAAAAGCGAATTTCCATTAGAATTAATTAAAGATTTTTTTAGAAGTATCGCTTCCGCAGAAGAAAATGAGCATCTTAAAGGCTGTATTATTGCCAATACGGTTGTAGAAATGACTTTTATTGATGATAATCTGGAAGCAGATGCGGTTCAGATTTTAAAAGAGGTCGAACAAATGTTTACTCAGGCAATTAAAGACGAAAAATTAAAAGGAAATTTAAAAACCCAGACTGATCCGGAAATACTTGGCAGATATCTCATAACATTTTGGTGCGGACTTAATACGCTCAGAAGAATGTATCCAGACAAAAATGTCTTAAAAAATCAAATCGAAATGCAATTAGCTGTTATCAGCTAATTTTTTTGACTATTTATGTATCAATCATTACAAAATTAAAATAATAAAAATGAATTTAAAATTAGAAGGGAAAAGAGCTTTTATTAGCGGTTCGACACAAGGTATTGGTTTTGCAATTGCCAAACAATTATTAAATGAAAAAGCCGAAATTATCATTAATGGAAGGCATGAAGAAAAAACAAATCTGGCAGTACAAAAATTAAAAAATGAATTTCCAGATGCCTTAGTTTCGGGAATTGTCTGTGATTTTGAGAAAAAAGAAGAAGTAACTGCTTTATTAACTAAATTAAACAATATTGATATTTTGATTAATAACGTCGGCATTTTCGAATTAAAAGATTTTGAAAATCTGGAAGATGGAGATTGGTATAGAATTTTTGACATTAATGTAATGAGCAGTATCAGGCTTTCTAAAAAACTTTTACCTCAAATGCTGGAGAAAAAATCAGGAAGAATTGTTTTTATCAGCAGCGAATCGGGTGCGAATATTCCAGAAAATATGATTCATTACGGAATGACAAAAGCTGCAATGACAGCAGTAAGTAATGGTTTATCTAAACTAACTAGAGGTACGGAAGTTACAGTGAATACGATTTTAGGCGGACCAACTTATTCTGACGGTGTTGCTTCAACAATTGAACATATCGCTTCTGTACAGAATATAGAGATTGAACAAATGAAAAATGCCATCATACAACAGACCAATCCGCATTCTTTATTACAGCGTTTTATTGATCCATCTGAAATTGCCTCGCTGGCAGTTTATCTTTCAAGTCCGCTTTCTATAGCAACAAATGGGGCATCGTTACGAGCAGATGGAGGTGTTTTAAAAACTATCTGATTATTCTAAAATTGAATCAATCAAAAATTATTCTTTTTGGTCAACGAAAATTGGAGATACCTCCAATTTTGCACAAAAAGCTAAGTCGGTTTTAATAAAAAGAGGTTAACGATATGTATATTTGACTCTACATTTTCCTTCAATCCCCAATAGGACATCCAAACCATATTCATAAAGCCAATAAAAGACAGACCCTACATATAACAAGCCAATCTCTTCTAATCCTCCATAAAATTTGTTGAAATTTGTCCCGCCAAGGTATCTCAACGGAACATAAAAACCGCATACTATTTACAAATAATTATTACTTAAACAGTATAAAAAAAAAATATTCCATTTATAAATGAACTTAGAATTATAAAAGTTCAATATTATTAACTACGTGCAGAAATTAAATTTCCATTTTTTAAGTGCACTAAATACATTTGAGGTATTACAAGTGGAAGAAATATAATTAGAGTAGTAAATCAATAGAATTTATTATTAAATACATTATTACCATGTACTTATATGATTCTTTACAATATCAAGGTTCTATATAGGGATTTGATCAAAAACGGGATTCTTATTATATGATCAAATAAATCACAGATACCCTGAAGTTTTAAAAATCTAATACTGGAGAAAAACCGGTATTCGATTTTCTTTTTCCAATGTTAAATTACAATCGTTATAACTATTTTTGGGTTAGTTGTTATTCTCAAGGGACGTGTGTTCCTACAAATGCATTTTGTAAACATCTAGGGATATTTATTTTCATGAAAAAGTTTGCTCCAGCTATTTTTCTTGCAATGAAAACTGTGACTATATCCTCTAATAAGTAACATTCGCCACTGGCAACTATTTTTAATCAATTAACTGACAACCTTTTATCTTGTACTGAAAATTCCAATTGAGTAATTTGATTTAAAAACAAATTAAAATTTTAATGGTTAATTTTGATTAGTTAATTTTGCTCCCTAAAAATATGCTTTATCCATCCCGTTTATATTTTTGGTCACCCATAAATAAGTTAATAAATGATTAAAAAGATTTTAAAAATTACTTCAATTTTTACAGGATCACTACTGCTGCTTTTATTGATAATCCTAACCGTTGTTCCGTATTTTTTTAAAGATGAAATAACAGCTAAAATAGAAAGTATTGCAAACGAAAAATTGGATGCAAAGATCTCTTTTGATGAAGTTGGACTTTCGGTTTTTAAACACTTTCCTGCATTAATTGTTTATGCTAAAAATATTAGTATCGATAACAAAAAAGTTCAATTTGCATCATCAAATGTGGTAAAGGCTAAAACAGCAGCAGTTGGAGTTAATTTTTATAGTTTACTAAAAGGTAAAATTATTTTAGATGCTATTTATTTAGACTCAGCAAATTTAAACTTTGAAATAGATTCGAGCGGGAATGCAAATTTTAATATTGTAAAACCCTCAGGAGCTTCAAAAGATACTACTACGACCGAATTTAAAATTAAACGTATCATTGTCAACAAAACAAACATATCCTATAACGATAAAAGCACTCCTTTAGATTTTAAAATTCAAGATCTTAATTATAAAGGAGAAGGAGATTTAAGCGCTGATATTTTTGATCTTAACTCTCATATCAAAATAAAATTGTTTGATTTTAGTGCAGACGGGGTTCATTATGTACACAATAAACCCATAAATGCGGAAATTATTACGCATATAGATGCTAAAGAACTTAAATTTAAGTTCGAGCGCAATAACATTCGGATCAAAAATTTTCCTTTCTCATTCAACGGTTATTTTGCTTTTATTAAAGGAGGATATGATTTTGATTTACACATGCAATCTAAAAACTCTACAATAGAGGAAATGCTATCGATTGTACCGCCTTCTTATGACAATTGGAAAGAACAGATGGCTATTACAGGGAATATTGATTTCAAAATTATAGCACGTGGGAAGTACATGCAGGACCAATCAGAGAAACCAATGGTTTTAGCAGATCTGCAAATTAATAGCGGTACCATTGCTTATAAAAAAATTAAAGAGCCTGTAAAAGAAATTAATATCAATGCCAGGGCTTTGGTCAAAGACTTAGATATTAACAAATTAAAATTTGATCTGGAAAACCTGTCGTTTAATCTGGATGGAAAAAAAACAGTCCTGAATTTCCATTCAGAAGGCTTTAAAAAGTTAAAAATTAAAACTGCAGTTTCTGCCCATTTAGATTTAGCAAAATTTAAAGAAACACTAAACCTAAACCGACTTGATATTCGCGGAGACATTGCTCTTAATTTAAAAGCCGATGGTATCTTTTTACGCGATCTGGGATTTAGCCCGCGTTTAAATAAAATGGATACTATAATTAAAAGTATTCCTAAGTTTGAGTTTAATGCAAGCTTAAAAAATGGATATCTGAAAGATCTAAAGAGAAAAGATGCTATAAAAAATGTTAATCTAAATTTAAGTTTAACGGCTAAAGACAGTATTTTACGTAACATTTCAGGTAAAGTAACCAATCTGAATATAGAAGCTCTGGATAATTTTATTCGCGGAAATTTCTCTCTTCATAAATTATATCCTTTTACTGTTGATACTGAATTAGAATCTAAAATTAATTTAGCCGAGGTACATCAATTTTATCCTTTAGACAGTTTAGAAGTTAAGGGAGATTTAAATTTAAAAGTAAGTATGCACGGGGTTTTAAACCGTAAAGAAAAAAGATACCCATCCTCTAAAACGATCGTAAACATTAAAAACGGCTATTTAAAATCACTTAAATTCCCAAATATTCCGATACAAAATATAAACTTAAACGCAATTGTTACGAGCGAAAAAGGTACAGGACAAGATCTAAATGTCAAATTGCAGCCCGTCGAATTTGTTCTTGCAGGATCACCTTTTAAAATTGAAGGGGAACTGACTAACCTTTATGATTTAGTATACAATATCAAAACTCAGGGAACTTTGGACATTGGTAAATTAACTCAGATATTCCCCATTAAAGACGTCAATGTTTCAGGAATCATCCAGACTAATCTTATCGCTAAAGGCTCTAAAAAAGATTTAGATGCCAAAAATTACGACAACATTAAAAATGGCGGAAAGCTCGAAGCTAAAAACATAGTAATTAAAAGTGCCTTATTTCCGGAAACGTTTCAAATTTCTAAGGGTACATTTAAATTTTTTAAAGATAAGATGCGTTTTGAGGATTTTAATGCTACATACGGTAAATCTGATGTTGTATTAAATGGTTATATCCATAATTTTATCCGATATATGTTTAATCGCAAATACCTGCGTGACGCTAATGAAAAGCTTAAAGCAGAGATTGACCTTTCCAGCAATCACATTAATGCCAACGAGTTTTTTGATATGATTGCCAAATATACTGACGCTAAAGCTGAAGAGGAAACAGCACAAAAAACAGATTCTACTGCTATAAACACTGGCATTAAAAATGTAAATACTAAAAATAAAAACTACGTCATTAGAATTCCCAGAACAGCGGATTTAAAAATTACGGCAAAAGTGAATCTCCTTCAATTTGATTCTTATAAAATCAATAATTTTACAGGAACACTGGATATCAACGACCGCAAAGTTCAGGTAAGCCAGGCGACTTTTGATATGGCGGGTACCCAGATAGAGATGACCGGAGATTATAAAGCGCAACATCGCTTGCTAGCGAAATACAATGCCCATTTTAAAGCCAGTAACTTTGATATTCAACGTGCCTATGCAGAGATACCTATTTTTGCAGATATGGTGAGTATGGCTAAAGATGCCTACGGTTTGGTTTCTGTTGATTACCAACTTGCCGGAAGTATTGACCAAAATATGGATATTGATTTTAAATCGATAGCCGGAGAAGGAACGTTAACACTGGAAGATATTAAATTTAAAAACTTTAAACTTTTAAATCATGTAGCTAAAAAAGCGGATGCCGCGGATTTAGAAAAAGCCTCATTTAATAAAATTGCCATTCACTCTACCATTAAAAATAATGTGATGACTATTACGCCAACAACGATGAAAATGGCAACTTTTAGAGGTAAGCTTGAAGGGCAAGTTACTATGGATGGCAAATTAAATATCGGGTTTCGATTAGGACTGCCACCAATGGGACTTATTAATGTTCCTATGAAAATTACAGGTACCGCAGACGATTTTAAAATTACTACAGGTAAATTTAAAGAAGACACTACTTTTTCAGAAGAGAGTGAACTCAATAACCTGAAGGCGCCGGAGCGACAAATCAGAGAAAGAGATACCCTAAAGTTACCTCCTGTAAATTCAAAAGTTTTAGATACACTAAAATCAAGATAAAAGTTTTTGAGCTTGTGTTAATTACTAAATATCTATAATTTTGTCCCGGACGCTTCAAAAAAAAATATTCTACTAAAATAAGAGTGTGACTTGTAAAATTTTTACATGAATGATATAAGTCCAGACTCGACAAAACTAAGTTAACAATGTTAAATTTATTTTCTTACGGAACTTTACAAAAAGAGCAAGTGCAAATGGAAACTTTTGGCAGACTGCTAACTGGAAAAAAAGAGACTTTATTAGGGTATGCCCTAAAAATGGTTGAAATAACAGATCATGAAGTTTTACGAAAAAGCGGGCAAAAATTTCATCCAATAATTGACTTTACAGGCAATTTAAATGATAAAGTTGAGGGTATGCTTTTCAAAATATCAGAAACTGAAATACTAAACGCTGATAAATATGAAGTTGATGATTATAAAAGAATTGAAGTCGAATTTCAATCAGGTGAGAAAGGATTCATTTACGTAAAAAAGTAAAAATCAGTTCTACTAAAACAACTTTGGCGACGTTCTTTTGGCGTTTTTTCCCCTGAATAAATTACTCCGTAAATTATTGAACAGTTTTTCCTTTTTTGTTTCTTTTGCTGCATAAAAAACAAAACAGGAAATAAATACGAGATCCTGTTTTGTTATCATTTTATTCCTTTAAAACCCTTATTGCAGTAATCCTTTTGACTGAGTCAGTGTATCAGTAACCACGGGAACCATAAATAGCTGTTGAAGAAGCATCTTTAAGTATATCTATTCGCTGAATCGATGAGTTAATCAATATTTTCAACAGCTGCTTCAATTTGAATCCGGGACATATCAAAAATGTTACTATCAATAGTAGTCCAAGCCACCGATAATTCTGTACAAGCCAATACCAGTGCATTATTTGAACTGTATTTTTTGATGATATCAGCATACTCCTGCATTAGCTCTTTACTTTCTGTTTCCCAATAAATATGTTTACGAACGTCCTCTATTACGACCCGTTCTGCTACTGCAGGAAGTGATACTGCAATGTTTTGATTGTTAAATGCCCATTTTAAGTAATCCGATTCCATCGTATGCAAGGAACCAAATAAAATAATCTCACTAAAACCCTTATCCTTAAGTTTGGCAATAGTGAGATGCACCGGATGAATAATTTTTGGCATTATACTAAGCTTATCAATGGTTTCATGCAGGGTAATATTTGGAACTAAAACAGCATCTACTTGCAAATGACTTAATTCTGTCAAATAATTACTCAAGAGCACTTTAAGCTTATTTGAAGGTTTGGGGAGCAAGTTATTTAGAACATCAAAATTGGTATTCAATAATGTAAAGGGACAAGTACTGTATCCTGCTCTTTTTTTATGATAAAGGCGGTTAAGTTCCTTAATATAAAAAAGGGTAGAGCGACTTCCTAATCCCAATATACCAAGTGATTGTATTTTCATTATAAATGCTCTAAAACATAATTGGCAAAATACTTTTTACGATCCGTAATTCTGTCTTTGATAACAAACGCTGTCTTTTTTAGAATTTTATCTAAAATTTTATCATTGTATTTTCTTGAAATTTCAGTTAAAATTTTCTCGCCTTTAGCGAAATGAAATATCTTATTGATCTTTTTTATAAATACATCCTGTTCTTTCGTACTTACTAAAAAACTAGTTGCGATGCCCTGCTTTTCATCATATTCCGGTTGGTGTTTAAAATTTTCAATTTCAAAATCAGCATCCAGTTCTCTATTGATTCGTTCCAGTAAATTCAGGTTAAACGCAGCTGTAACCCCTTTACTATCATTATAGGCAGGCAAAACAATAGCTGCCGGTTTTATTAGGTCTACACCTAAAAAAAACTTATCACCAAAATTTAAATTTTCACTCAAATTAGCAATAAAGACTTCCGCCACATCATCAGGCATATTCCCGATATTGGATCCTAAAAACAAGATCACTTTTGGATGTTGATTTTCTTTTAATGATTCTAAAACCTCGAAATAATCTCCTTGTTTGGTTTTTACCGCAATATGGGGCATTTTCTGATTGAGATCTTTTTCTAATTTTTCTAAAGCATTCTGCGAAATATCTACCGGAATGTAATCAAACTTGTAATTTTCGCGAGAGAGTTCCTGTAGCAGTTCCTTAGTTTTCATGCCGTCACCAGCCCCAAGTTCTATCAGTTCAAAATAAGTATCCTGATCTAATGCTAATGCTTTAATTATCGAAGCGCTTTTATCTTTAAATATTTCATGCTCTGAACGCGTAACATAATATTCTGGCAAATGCATAATTTCGACAAAAAGAGCATCTCCTTTTTTATCATAAAAAAACTTTGAAGGTAATGTCTTCAAAGACTCATTTAATCCGTCATTAACTTCCTTTTTAAATTGCTCTAATGTACTTTTTTGGGATTCCTTTTTATTTAAAACGACTGTCTCTTTCATAATTAAGGCTATTGGTTATTTATTTTTAAGTTATCTTAAAAATACGATAGGAAACGATGCATGATGTTATATTATTTTCGAAAAATGTTCTGTTTAAAGAATGTTACTATACAATAAAGATACAAAAAGCTAAAAGGTAAAACCATAATAATTAACAGATTACTAATTCCATTTAACAGTTCGCTTGTACCAAGAGCAGTAAGTCCTAATGCTGTAGCCGTAATGATAATACCCCAACCGAGTTTATGTTTTTTAGAGGGATTTTCATTGCCATTATCACTAAACATCCCTAATACAAAAATGGCTGAATCGACTGAATTAATAATAGAAATAGCGACTAAGAGACCTGCAACCAAAAAGGTAATTTCATGAAATGGAAAATGCTCTAAAAAAACAAACAAAGAACTAAACACGTTATCAAACTGTGTACTATTGCCCTTTTCTATTATCTCAAAAGCAGCATTGGCAAATATGGAAAACCAGATGATAGTGGCTAAAGTAGGTACTAAAATTGTAGCAATCAAAAATTCCTTTATGGTTCTACCTTTCGAAATGCGGGCAATAAAAATACCCGTAAAAGGAACCCACGCCAACCAGAATGCCCAATAGAAAACTGTCCAATCCTGGGTAAAAGTCCCTTTGGTTGTATAAGCTCCTGTAGCGAGACTCATTTCAAAAAAATGAATCACATACTGATAAAAAGCCGTAAAAGTCTGAGTTATATAAAGATTAAAATTTAGAAACAAGGCCACAAAAAGCATTAAAATAATGGAAAAAACAAAATCAAAATCAGCCAAAATTTTAATCATTTTTGTAATTCCCGTCAATGCGGAATAAGTAGCGATGCATCCCATTACAAACACGCTGATCAATAAAAAAGAAGTTCCAAACTCTGCCTCAAAAGTATAATTCAGTCCGCCTATTAATTGTGCCGTTCCCAATCCTAATGAAGCGATTACTCCCGTAATAGTGATTAATACGATAAAGAGAATAGCGCTAAACTTCAGTATATTATTTTTTATATCGGGAACTATGGCATGCAATAAATTAGGTGCTTTTTTTATATAAAGATTATAAGCAACTAATAAACCAAACAGGCTGTACATCGCCCAAGGCGTAAAACCCCAATGAAAAAAGGTGTATTGAAGTGCTGTTTCTTTTGCATTCGTAGTGGCAACCGGACTATTATTAAAATAATAAACAGGTTCCTGTACCGCACGAAGCAATAAACCGGAACCCATTCCGGTACTGTACAATAAGGCAATCCAACTGAAATAGGAATAAGCCGGTTTCTCTGATCCCAGTCTTTTGTTTCGAATAGGCAAAAACAGCAACACTAAAGAAGCAAGCACTATAAGAAGTCCCAATCCTAAATAATAAGTGCTAAAAACTGATAATAACTGCTTATTGATATGACTTAAAACAGACAGCAAGGTATCCGGTGCCAAAATTCCGGTTATAAAGAATACAGCACCAAAAAACATCCCGTATAAAAGTAGATTATTAGCCCGAAAATGACTGGATAGTTTTGAAATCAAAATACTTCTTATTTAGCAATTGGTTTTAAATCTTCTAACATCGTTGGGATAAGTTCACTTACCGTAGGATGAATATGTATTGAATCCCTCAAAACGGTATAAGGCTTTTTGGCATACATCAAATTCGTAATCCCATTTATGATTTCGTCCCCACCCACTCCTAAGACACAGGCACCTAAAAAGAGATTGGTTTTAGCATCGATTACTGCTTCCATAAAACCTAAAGTTTCTGCTTTTTCTTTAGCACGATTTACTTTTGTCATAGGGCGGTACCCTACCAAAATTTCATGTCCTTTTTCGAGAGCTTCTTTTTTTGTCATTCCAATTCTGCCTAGCGGTGGGTCAATAAACAATCCGTAAGTTGTGATTCTATCGCTAATTTTTCGCTCCTTTTTCTTAAAAAGAAAGCTTTCTACAATTTGAAAATCATTGTACGAAGTATGTGTAAAAGCACCTTCACCGTTACAATCCCCGATGGCAAAAATACCCTCAACATTTGTCTGACAGTAATTGTTGACTTTTATATACTTTTTGTCATCCAATTTGATTGTCGTATGCTCCAATTGCAATGTATCAGTATTAGGGGCACGACCAATGGCCAATAACAAATGTGATCCTTTTATTACTTTAATATCGGTGTTCAGGGTAATACCTTCTTTATTATTCTCTTTTACGCTAATATCTTTGGCATTAAAAACAATATCGACACCTTCTGCCTTCATGATTTCAGCTACGACATCAGTTACTGTTTTATCTTCTCTGTTGATCAATTGCTTATTACGTTCTATGATTGTGACTTCACTGCCAAATCTTCTGAAGATCTGAGCAAATTCTAAACCAATATAACTTCCGCCTATGATGATTAGATGTTTGGGAATATCCTCAATTTCCAGAATATTTTCGTTGGTATAAAAAGGAACTTCCTGATATTCCTTAGGAACTACTGCCCTTGCTCCTACATTGATAAATATTTTTTTTGCAGTCAGGATTGTGTCTCCAACTTTAACCTCATAATTGCTCAAAAAATGAGCTTCACCATTATATAAGCTAATTTTTTCATCTCTCTTAATGGCTCTTTCAATATTAGAGCGGGATTCATTGACCAACTCGTCTTTACGTGCTTTAATTTTTCTGAGATTGGCTTTTGTTCCTTTAGGAATTTCGACACCTAGGTCATCGCCATGAAAAGCATCCCAGACTCTTCGGGCACTGGCAACATAAGCTTTGGTCGGTATACAACCGTTATTGACGCACGTTCCGCCCAAAAAACTTTTTTCAATAATGGCAACGGTTCCTTCTTTTGATAAGCTAAACGCCAAAGGAATACCTGCCTGTCCGCTTCCGATAATAATATAATCAAACTTTTTCATAGTATTTTTGTTTTTAAAGACTGAGCTGATTTCAAAAAATCACTTTACCAGTCGTAATCCTGAAAACTGCCAACGCATTACAGGATGAAAAAAATTACGGTAGGTATTACGGCTATGATTCTCCGGAGTTGCTGCTGAGGCTCCCCTTAAAACCATTTGGTTCACCATAAATTTTCCGTTGTATTCTCCCAATGCTCCAGATGCTTTATTAAAATTAGGATAAGCCAGATATGCACTGTTCGTCCATTCCCAAACTTTACCCCAGGACAATTGACTACTCGCTATTTCCCATTCAAATTCTGTTGGTAATCGCATTCCCTTCCATTGCGCATAGGCAAAAGCTTCGTAATAGTTCAGGTGCATTACCGGTAAATCTGCTGCGATTTTCTGCAAGCCATTTAGATCATACACCTGCCATTCATTATCTATTTTATGCCAATACAAGGGTGCTTCGATTTCATTTTCGTTAACCCACGCCCAACCTTCATCATGCCAGTAATTAAAATTTCTGTAACCGTCGTCTTGTATAAACTGCAGATATTCTGCATTGGTTACAAGTGTATTTGAAATCTCAAAATCATCTACATACACTTTGTGCCTTCCCAATTCATTATCAAAACAAAAAGAAGATCCTGTATGTCCAATTTCATAGATACCTGCTGCAATTTTTACAAAACCAACTTCCTGTTTTTCAGAAGCTGGCAAAAAATGATTGCCATAACCAGGAAAAGTTGCCTGTGTTCCTAAGAGGTATTTTATATCATATACTAAAAGTTCCTGATGCTGTTCTTCATGATTGATTCCGATCTCAATAATATCAAGTATTTCCTGATTTAAATCGTTCTTCATAAACAATTCAACGGCGGCAGTAACATATGTCCTGTAAGCATAAACAGCTTCTACGGATGGTCTTGTCATAAATCCTCTGGAAGGACGCTGTATCCGTTTTCCAACTGTATTGTAATAACTATTAAATAAGTAGGAGAAATCAGGATGATAAACTGTGTAATCAGGGTTGTATTTCGTAAGTAGAAACTCTTCCCAAAACCAGGTGGTATGAGCCAAATGCCACTTTGGCGGAGAAGCAAAATCGCTGGGTTGTACAGAATAATCCTCTACAAGTAAAGGAGTGCAAATTTTTTCTGTTTTTTTTCTGACTTTTAAGAAACGTGCTGTCATAGTATTAAATTACTGCTGTTTGTGAGTTTGTATTATACTCTAAGTTAGTAATTTAAAAAACAGAATAAGTATTTTTAAATAAAAAATAGTATTAATTTAATAATTTCAGTCGTGAATTTACTTCTTGTTTTTGTTATTAAAAGCTTCACAGAGATAACTATAGATAGGTTACATTAGAAATTTTCAGTTCAGCATCAAACGTGTAAACTCTGGGTATTCCTGTTGCGATATTTACTTTTACAATATCAAGAGGATTGATGTTTTCAAGATACATCATCAGGGATCTCAGACTGTTGCCATGGGCTACTATTAAAACATTCTGTCCCATTTTTAGTTTTGTTTCTATTTCGGTTTTATAATAAGGAACTACGCGGTTGTAAGTATCTAACAAACTTTCCCCATCAGGAGGACATACATCATAACTTCTTCTCCAGATGTCCACCTGAGCCAGACCATATTTTTTTGCCGTTTCTTCCTTATTGAGTCCTTGTAAAGTACCGTACATTCTCTCATTAAAGGCTTTATTTTTTACGATAGGGATTGTTACCTTCATTTCATTGAGGATAATCTCTAAGCTTTCCTGAGCCCTTATCAGCATAGAAGTATAGGCAATATCGAAAACATAACCAATGAGTTTCTCTCCCGCAAGTTTTGCTTGTTCTTTTCCAATATCCGTGAGCGGAACATCAAGAATTCCTGTAAATCGATTTTCCAGATTATAAAGAGATTGTCCATGTCTGACAAAAACTAATTGTGCCATTTTTTATATTTAAAGCCATATCAAAACTATTATAAAGATAAAACAATTAATGCATTAGTTTTTAGAATTGTATAAAATCAAAATATACATCTTATGGCTCAGTTTCATATCTGTTTTTAATTTTAACAGAGCTATGATAAACATTAACAGTACGCTAAGTTTATTGAAAAATGTAAGGTGTACCTTTATAAGTATACTTTAAATAATATATTATTATGGAAAATTCAATTAAAGAGTCATCTGTTAAATCAGTCAATCCGTTTAATAACGAAATTGTAAAACAGTTTGATGTTATGAACGATAAAGAGCTTGAGTCAAAAATTTCAAAAGCAGACGCAGCTTTCAAAACCTGGAAAAAAACCGCTTTTAATGTTAGAGCCAAATTATTGCATAAAGTGGCCTCTATCATGCGCGATAGAAAAAAAGAATTAGGGGCTTTGGCAACACTGGAAATGGGTAAATTACACCGAGAAGCGATACAAGAAGTGGAATTAAGTGCCGCTATTTTTGATTATTATGCTGATAATGGCGAAAAATTTCTGGCTGATAGTCCGTTAGAAACTCCTATAGGATCTGCTTTTCTTAGTTATGAACCGTTGGGTGTTTTACTTAGTGTACAGCCCTGGAACTTTCCTTTCTATCAGATTACCCGATCAGCGGCGCCTAATATAATGGCCGGTAATACCATGCTTTTTAAACATGCTTCAAATGTACCGCAATGTGCTCAGCTTATGGAAGATATTTTTCTTGAAGCCGGTGCTCCCGAAGGTGTTTACCAAAACCTTTTTATACCGGGTGAAAAAGCGAGTGAACTAGTTTCTGATATACGTATTAAAGCGGTTACATTAACCGGAAGTGAGCCAGCCGGAGCATCGATTGCAGCGGCAGCAGGTAAATATATAAAAAAATCGACTTTGGAACTTGGCGGAAGTGATGCTTTTATTGTGCTCAATGATGCCAATATAGATGAAGCTGTTGATGCTGCTGTAAACGGTCGTATGTGGAATGCCGGACAGGTATGTACTTCTCCTAAACGAATTATTGTTGAAGAAAGCATTGCAGATTCTTTTTTAGAAAAAGTAAAAGTAAAATTTGCTTCTATTAAAGTTGGAGATCCTATGAGTCCGGAAACTACACTTGCTCCTCTGAGCAGCGAGAAAGCTGTTGAAGGTGTTATTAAACAAGTACAACAAGCCGTAAAAGAAGGTGCTACTGTATTGTTGGGTGGTAAACGAATTGATCGCAAAGGTGCTTTTATGGAACCTACCCTACTTACAAATATAGAACCTGGAAACTCTGCTTATAATGAAGAAATCTTTGGTCCGGTATTTATGTTTTATCGTGTTAAAGACGAAAATGAAGCAGTAGCTCTTGCAAATGCAACAAACTTTGGCTTAGGTGGAAGTGTATTTAGCGGAGATGAAAAAAGAGCCGTAAATGTTGCCCGACAAATAGAAACCGGGATGGTTTACATCAACCATCTGACAGGGATTACTCCAGAACTGCCTTTTGGCGGAACTAAAGGATCCGGATATGGCCGTGAACAATCTCCTGCAGGGATTTATGAATTTGTAAATGCTAAGCTTATACGAATTACTAAAGCTTCAAATCCAAATTAAATAGATTGTTTTTTTTATAAAGAGTCCGTTTCGTAAAATATCGAAGCGGACTCTTTTTTTATTTTTTCATAAGGAAAATTATAAAGATGTGTAGTAGAAATATTTTATAATATTCATCAACGCCAGCCTGAAAATCATCAGAAATGTTTATAAATTGCGAAAGATTGCTCTAGTAAGATGTTAATTAAAACTTTTCTATACTTCCCACAAAGCAATTAATCCTGTACCAAATGGTCAATCAAATTATCAAATCGTTGCACTAACAGATTTTGTGTCGATAAATTCCCCTTTTTGAGCAGCAACTTGATTCCCCCACTCAGTAATGGCATTAAGCATAGGAATACAGGATCTTCCAAAATCCGTTAAACTATAAACAACTTTAATAGGAGGCTTTTTGCCATAAACCGTCCGCGATATAAGACCATCCTTTTCAAGTTGCTTTAGTTGCAGGCTAAGTGTCATTTCCGTGACAGCAGGCATTTCTTTTCTTAACTCATTATATCTTTTATCTGTATCTTTTAAGTGATATAATATAACTGCTTTCCATTTTCCGCCAACCAGATCCATAGCTATACTTACAGTGCATGGAAATAGTTTACTGTTCACCTCAATAAAATCACTTTTACATTCTAAATCCATATCATTTGTTTTTTATAAGAGCTATCTAAATAGATAGTTATTGCAAATTTACTTAACTATAAATAATTTTGCTACTATTATTTTTATAGTTTAAAATTTACTTAAAAAACACAATATGGTATTTGATCTAAAAGGACATGAATCAACGTCCAAAAAAAACAAACCGCTTATTACTATCGTAGGTATTTTGGGCAAACAAGGAGGCAGTGTTGCACGCACTCTTTTACAAAGTGGTCGCTATAGGGTACGTGGCATTACACGACGCATTGATTCACCCGATGCAATCAAGCTGATCGACCAGGGTGCTGAACTTGTTAGTATACCACTTGATCTTGGATATAAAAAAAACTTCGTTGAAGCATTTCAAGGTTCCTATGGTGTTTTCATGCTCACTCCAAATATTGCTCCGCCACAAACACATGAGTTTGAGTTAGGCAAAGAACTGGCAGACGCTGCTGTCGAGGCAGGAGTTCAGCATGTTGTCTTTAGCAGTTTGGAAAATGTAGATAAAATTACCGATGGTAAAAAGTTTGCACCCCATTTTACAGACAAGGCAAAAGTTGAAGATTATATACGTACACTGCCAGTCAAAAGCACGTTTATATATATGGCTTTCTTTTATACAAATCTGATAGAATTTTATACTCCAATTGTAAAAGACGATGTACTTGTATTTCCTATATATCTCCCAAAGGACTTCCGCGCACCATTTGTTGATCCCATTACTGCCACGGGACCGGCTGTTTTAGAAATTTTTGCACATCCGCTTAAATACGCGGGTAAATCCTTACCGGTTATTGGTGATATCATCGCTCCCCAGGAAATAATTGATACTTTTATCAGGGTCACAGGTAAGAAAGCCGAATATAGTTCAGCATTCAAACGGGAAGATTTTCTTGATCATTTCCCGGAATTTAGTTCAAATGAAACCTTATTGCAGGAGATTATCGGCATGTCTGAATATGCTGTTGAGTATGGCTATTATGGGCAAGACAAGGATTTGCTATGGAGCAGACAAATAAATCCTGACACGCTTACCTGGGAAGAATTCCTCCATCGTACAAATTGGCAAGGAGAAAAAACAAATTATTGATTGTTTAAATGCAAAAAAACTACTGCTTCATCAGAGCTAATAGAAAAAGATAATGATACAAAGCAAATTGCGCAAGTACCACTTAAATAATTGAAAAACAGAAGTATACACCATCCAAAGTTTTTATATAATTTAGCACTGAATGCGATAAACATTTAAAAGACAGCTTTTATTTCAATCTGTTCAGAAACATAAAAAAACACTAAAACCTGCAAATCTTAGGATTCGCAGGTTTTTTATTTCTAAATTATTCTCATCCCACTATCATAAACAATTCTTCACTTTATCTTTTTTCAAAACCAGATGACTAAAGATCTGCATTAGAAAGACACTATTATAATCCGAATTGTTTTTTCATGTCCGCAATAAAAACGGCATCACTTTCATTGTTCCTTTTTTCTAATAAAGCTATTGCATCAGGTGTTGCAGCATATCGCAATTGGTCAGTACCATCAGTTGCAGCTTCATAAATTTTTTGTGCCACTACCTCAGGAGGAAAACTATTTGCCCCCAGACTTTCCATTAAATCAAATAATTTTTTCATCAAGCCTTGGTATTCTGTCAGATTCTCATCATTTTTAAAATCAAAAGAACGTCCTGCAAAATCAGTTGCTGTAGCACCCGGCTCAATTATTTTGACCTTTCCGCCAAATGTAGCCACTTCAAAGTTTAACGACTCTGAAATCCCTTCTACAGCAAACTTGGTACCGTGATACAAAGCCCCGAAAGGGAATGTCAGACGTCCGCCCATAGAAGAAACATTAATTATAATTCCATCTTTATTTGCTCTGAAATGAGGCAGCACTGCTTTGGTAACATCAAGTAAACCAATTACATTAGTATTAAATTGACGGATAATACTTTCTCTTTCAAAAACTTCCAATGGCCCATAAGCGCCATAACCTGCATTATTAACCAAAACATCAATTTTACCAAAACGTTCTATACCCTCACGTACTGTTTTTTCGATGCTTTCAGGATCTAAAACATCCAATGCGGTTACTGATACATTATTCAATAATGTAAGTTCTGTTTCGTTTTGAGGTGTTCTCATTGTCGCAATAACATTCCAGCCCTGATCTGCAAAAAATATCGCTGTTGCTTTGCCAATACCACTGCTGCTGCCTGTTATTAGTACTGTCTTACTCATCTTTTTTACTTTTAAATTAATAGAACAAATTTCAGGTGTTTTTAGGAAAATTTATTTCTTGTACAGTTCAAATTCTATGTTCTGAAAAGCTCATTTATATCAATTCGAAAAACAATTCTCTGTAAGCCTCTTTTCTTTTGCATATTAATACGTTGAATAAATTATAAGAACTGACATAATCATGTGTTTTTCAAAAAACAGCAAAAGATTAGTTATATTTTTATTCCAAAAATGTCTACAAATTAAAGTGAAAATATTTCTTATATTCGCCTGGATAAAAGTCAGGTTACGGTACGATGAAAATATTACTAATTGAGGACGAACTTGAATTACAGAAAAGTATTCAGCAATACTTTGAAATGGAAGGTCATATTGTAGAAGTAGCCTCTGACTATGATAGAGCAGAGCAAAAAATAGCGCTCTACGATTATGATTGTATTCTTGTTGACATTACATTGCCTAAAGGCTGCGGTCTTGATCTGGTAAGAAAAACAAAACTAAAAAAATCCAAAGCCGGTATTATCATTATTTCTGCCAGAGATTCACTTTCAGATAAAATCTATGGTCTCGATCTTGGTGCTGATGATTATTTGCCTAAACCTTTTCACTTATCCGAATTAAATTCGAGAATAAAAGCCCTTATCAGACGAAAAGATTTCGATGGTAATTTAGAAATTACGCTCAATGAAATCCGGATTCTTCCAGCAGAGAGAAGTGTTTTTATCAATGGTCAAAACGTAATTCTGACTTCTAAAGAATACGATTTACTCCTCTATTTTATTGCCAATAAAAACCGCGTGGTGAGCAAAAATGCACTTGCAGAACACTTATGGGGAGACAATGCTGACCGATTCGATAATTTTGATTTTATTTACAACCATGTAAAAAATTTGAGAAAAAAACTTTTAGAAAATAAGTGTTGTGATTACCTCCAGACCATCTATGGCATTGGCTACAATTTTAAAATACATCAATGAAATTATTAGCTAAAACTAATCTGTATTTCGTGGTATTGAGTATTCCTGTTTTACTCTTATCGGGATTTGTTACTTATTCTTATATTATTAAGGAATTAAAAGAAAGTAATGATGATGTACTGATGGACCGGAAAGAAAGGATTGAACAATACTTAAGAGAGAATGACACTATCTCTGATTATTTGTTTACAAAAGGTAAAGAGGTTCAAATAAAAATAATTACCAAACCTGACTTTAAAAAAGTTAATAAGGATATCTTCTCAGATACTTTGATTTTTGACCGATCAGAAAAAGAGTTGGCCATTAATCAGATGATTACTTCTGTACTAAGAGTCAAAACAAAATATTATCAAATAAAAATATGGCGCAGCTCAGTCGAATTTGACGAACTCTTTGAAGGTATTTTTTCTATGCTTACCGCCATTTTATTATTACAGCTTTTAATTTCACTTGGCATCAACTTCTGGGTTACTAAAACACTGTGGCAGCCTTTTTATAAAATGATACATACCTTAAGAGTTTTTCGTGCCAGCGACAATCATGTTCCAAATCTTGAAAAAACTTCGGTAAAAGAATTTAAGGAATTGAGTCACTGTGTTAAAGAAATGATGAGTAAAATGATCACAGACTACAATAGTCAGAAGAGATTTACCGAAAACGCATCACACGAAATCCAGACGCCACTTGCCGTAATAAAATCTAAAATCGATCTCCTTATACAATCTGAAAATCTTGAGCAAAAAGACATAGAATTGATTATTGCTATTGATGACGCGAGCTCGAAACTAATCAGGCTTAACAAGTCGTTGCTATTGTTGACCAAAATCGAAAACAGGCAGTTTAAAACTACTGAAACAGTATCCGTAGAGAAAATGGTCAATGAATCATTACTGCTTTTTGAAGAACATATCAGAGAGCAAAAAATAGAAGTTCAAAAAAATGTCAAGTTTGATTTTTTAATCAAAATGAATTCTGACCTGTGCATGATCCTAATTAATAATTTATTTCAAAATGCCATTCGTCATAATATAACCGGAGGTAAAATTATCATTTTTATAAACCACAATAAGCTGTCCATTCAAAATACAGGAAAGGAAGAAGCTCTTGATGCAACTTTACTGTTTAAGAGGTTTCAGAAAATTTCTGTTTCGCATTTATCTGTTGGATTAGGAATGGCTATTGCAGACGAAATAGCAGAGGTCAGCGGATTAAAACTGAAATACAAATTCGTAGACCATCAACATCGTTTTACATTAAAAGTGCGATAACTCCTAATCCCGGAAGAATAAACGGAATCAGCAGCTAAAACTTTTTTATCGATACCAATACTGGTATACTTTCAAATAACTTACCAATTACATAAAGCCATCAATAAACATATTGTTGTGCTTGAGGATTTCTTGTGATAAAGGTCAATCTATAATTGACGGCAGAACTACTACAAAAAACTGCCATAATAAGATCTATACTAAAAAAAAAACATGACCTGACTCGTTTCCATTTTCCCTTTCTTTTTCTACAAATCTGCTATTTATTACACTTAAATAAATTTATTGTGAGGTTCCTGTTTTCTATGAAAACTTAAAAAACACTTAATAATTAAGTTCATAGCTAAAAATACAGAATTGCCACAGAATTCAGAAATAACTTCCCCGAAAATAAATGAAACACGCAGAAAGAATTAAAAACACTCTACCCAGAAAAAACTAGTGCAAAGGAAAAAATTAATTAGGTATCCCGCTTAAAAAAGTATCTTATCAAAATCGTTCACCTCCCCATAAAACCATAAATATCAGTATATCTTAAATAAATTTATGAAAGCAAATCTGTCAGGAAATAGTATAATAAACACTTATGCTATTAATAATTATTCAAAACTCAAATTATCTTTATTTTTTTTACCTCTATTTTTTTTAGTCGCAGTTGTTTTATTTCTTTATAAGCATGATGCTTTAAATACAGAGAACTATATACTGATACAAAAGGATTGTTTTCTTTTTATTAATTCAAAACTATCACAATTTCCTAATACAATCTATAACCTTACGCAGCTTGGGGATTGCTTAATTTCTTTTTCGCTCTTAACCCTTTTTATTATCTGCGCTCCTAAAATCTGGGAGTCTTTATTGAGTGCTTCACTTGTTTCCTGTGTATTTAGTACGATCCTTAAAAAACTATTTGCAGTACCAAGACCTGCTTTGGCATTTGATAATAGTCCCTTTTTTATTATTGGAAAAACATTATGCGGAAACAACAGTCTACCATCCGGGCATTCTATTACAATTTTTACAACCTTTACCGTTCTGTTGTTTTCTTTTATGCCAAAAAAACTGGATTATAAAATCTTGTGGATTTTTTTCATAATCACGACAGCGTTCTCTCTTGCTCTAACCAGAGTAGGTATTGGAGCGCATTATCCTCTTGATGTTTTTATAGGAGGCATCTTTGGATTTATTTCGGGACTTTTAGGTATTTTTATCACGAGAAAGTATAAAATTTGGGACTGGATTAGCAACAAAAAATACTATCCTGTTTTTATTGTATTATTTTTAATTTGTTGCATTTCATTAATCATTAGAATAACGCACGAAAATTTGATAATATATTATTTTTCAATTGCCAGTTTAGTTGTTTCACTATATAAAATTACCACTGTTTATGTTAAAAAATAATCTAAAAATAACTCATTTTGCCCTACTAATGAGTTGTATTAATTTCTTATTCTTCCATTTTCCATTCTTTTCCTTTGTCTTCGATAAAGTCGATTATAAGACCCTCAACGGTATTATACTCATTATAAGTTTAGTTATTATAATGTTGGTAGCAAATTATTTTGTCTTTTACCTCATATTCTTTCTGTCCCGCTTTGTTGGAAAATTTCTATTGGTAATATTTTTTGTAATCAATTCAATCGCAGTTTACTTTGTCAATACCTATGGTGCTATAATAGACGAGAGTATGATTGGTAATGTACTCAATACCAATTTTGCTGAGTCCAGTAGTTTTTTTTCTTTAAAACTAATATTGTATATCATTCTTCTGGGTGTTATTCCATCTGTGTATATTATTAAAGTCAAAATAATAAATGAAACACTAAAGAAATTTCTAATATCCTCTTCTATTATCCTGCTGTTTATTCTGGGCTTAGCATATGCTAATGCAAGTAACTGGCTCTGGATTGATAAAAATTCAAAAACTTTAGGCGGGCTTGCTATGCCCTGGTCTTATACTGTAAATACTTCTCTTTTTTATATTCACAAATACAAAAAAAATGAAAAAGAAATTCTCTTACCAAACGCTACCATAAAAGATAACAAAAAATCAGTTGTAGTCTTAGTAATAGGAGAATCTGCCAGAAGAGAGAATTTTTCTCTTTATGGCTATAAGAAAAATACAAATCCATTATTATCTAAGGTCCCAAACCTCTTTCATTTTGATGCGACCTCATGTGCCACTTACACCACTGCCGGTGTAAAATGTATTTTAGAGCATAAAAATACTGACGACTTATATGAAATCTTACCTAATTATTTATATCGAAATAATGTAGAGGTGATCTGGAGAACCACAAACTGGGGAGAACCGCCCGTTCATATCAAAGATTATCAAAATAGAGAAGTTTTAATGCCAAATTGCAAAGGCGAAAACTGCAACTACGATGAGATTCTTTTAACGGGATTAAAAGAACAGATACTAGCCAGTAAAAAAAATAAAATATTAATTGTATTGCATACCAGTACAAGTCACGGACCAACTTACAGCAAGAAATATCCACCACAATTTGAAACATTCAAACCTGTTTGTAATAGTGTTGAATTAGGAAAATGTTCGCAAACAGAACTAATCAATGCATATGACAATACGATTGTTTATACTGACTATATTCTATCTCAAGTTATCGAGGATTTAAAGCAGTTAAAGGAGTATAATAGTGCAATGATTTTTGTTTCTGACCATGGAGAATCTTTGGGAGAGAAGAATCTATATATGCATGGCGTACCTATAAGTATTGCACCTAAAGAACAATATGAGATTCCTTTTATAGTATGGTTATCTGATACTACTAAACAAGTTAAACCGAACAAAACATTAACACAGAACTATGTGTTTCATAGTGTTTTAAATTTTTTAAACATACAAAGCCCGATATATGACGAGGAAATGAATATTTTTAAATAATTTATTCAAATTAATAACCTGATACTTCGTTTCTATTAGAATCTAAAAAACCTATAATACCTTTTAATAGTGAACAATTGAGAAAAAAATTGATTCTTCTCTATTGATTTTAATTCGCACGGCGCGTAAAAAAAGTCTTAATGAAAATTAGGACTTTTTTTATGCATGCCAAAACATTCGGTAGTAATCCCTCTATCTTACCGGCATCAAACACATACAAATACAACATTTGTAGTACATAATGCTTCAAATTTGCTATTATGATTACTCGTCTAAAACTACATTTACCCTTTTTATGTTTTTATTGATTTCGGGCAAACGAGCTTGTAAAATGATATCATCCAAAATTAAAAAAGACACTCTAACGCATTCATGATTTAAAAACTTTACCATAAAACTAAAACCACAATAATGAAAAAACAAATTAGAAAATATGCCTTTTTACTCCTAATCGTTTTTGGAAACGGCTATGCTCAAACAAAAAAACATATGGATACCAAAAAGCCAATTGAAGAACGAATCTCGCTTTTGATCAAAGAAATGACATTAGAAGAAAAAGTGGGACAAATGAATCAATACAATGGTTTTTGGGATGTAACGGGACCCGCACCCAAAGGCGGAAGTGCTGAACTGAAATACGAACATCTACGTAAAGGCTGGGTTGGATCGATGTTAACCGTTCGAGGTGTAAAAGAAGTTCGTGCGGTACAGAAAATCGCAGTCGAAGAAACCCGATTGAGAATTCCTTTGATCATTGGTTTTGACGTTATTCACGGTTATAAAACTTTGAGTCCGATTCCGTTGGCAGAAGCCGCGAGTTGGGATCTGGAAGCGATAAAAAAATCGGCAGCAATTGCGGCAGATGAAGCATCGGCATCCGGTATCAACTGGACTTTTGCACCCAATGTCGATATTACAAATGATGCACGCTGGGGACGTGTGATGGAGGGTGCGGGGGAAGATCCTTATTTAGGAAGTAAAATAGGTTACGCCAGAATAAAAGGTTTTCAGGGAGAAACGATGGCAGATTTAGCCAAAGTAAATACAATTGCAGCTTGTACAAAACACTTTGCAGCATACGGTTATGTCGAGGCAGGACTAGAATATAATAGTGTAGATATGAGCAATTCTAAATTATACAATTCGGTTTTACCGCCTTTTGAGGCCACGGTACAAGCCGGAGTTCGTACGTTTATGAATTCATTTAACACCTTAAACGGTATTCCCGCAACAGGAAATGCATTTTTACAAAGAGATATCCTTAAAGGAAAATGGAAGTTTGACGGATTTGTAGTTTCAGATTATGCTTCTATTCGCGAAATGATTGCGCACGGTTATGCAAAAGACGAAGCCGATGCAACAGCAAAAGCAGTTATTGCAGGTTCTGATATGGATATGGAATCGTATTTGTACGTAGCAAAATTAGTGACTTTGGTAAAAGAAGGAAAAGTAAAAGAAGCTTTGATAGATGATGCTGTTCGCAGAATTCTTCGCGTAAAATTTGAATTGGGTTTATTTGATGATCCCTACAGATATTGCGATGAAAAACGTGAAAAAGAAGTTGTTGGCAGCAAAGCCAATAATGACGGCGTACTGGATATGGCAAAAAAATCTATCGTATTATTAAAGAATGAAAAGAATCTTTTACCACTGAAAAAATCCGGACAAAAAATTGCTTTGATCGGTGCTTTGGCAAATGATAAAAACAGTCCGCTTGGAAGCTGGAGAATTGCAGCCGATGATAATACGGCAGTTTCGGTTCTGGAAGCAATGCAACAATACAAAGACAATCAACTAACTTTTGAAAAAGGTGCAGATTTACTTTCGCAGAAAGCTACTTTCCTTACAGAAACAATTTTTAATACTACAGACAAAAGCGGTTTTGAAGCGGCAAAAACAGCTGCAAAAAATGCTGATGTTGTAGTAATGGTTTTAGGTGAATATGGATTTCAAAGTGGAGAAGCAAGAAGCAGAACCGATCTAAATTTGCCTGGAATCCAGCAAGAATTACTGGAAGAAATTTACAAAGTAAATCCTAATATCGTTTTGGTTTTAAATAACGGTCGTCCTCTGACTATTCCGTGGGCTGCCCAAAATATCCCGGCAATTGTTGAAGGCTGGCAACTGGGAACTCAAGCAGGAAATGCAATCGCTCAGGTTTTATACGGAGATTACAACCCTAGTGGTAAATTGCCAATATCTTTCCCGAGAAATGTGGGACAAGTACCTATTTATTACAACAAATACAGTACAGGAAGACCAATTGATAGTGATAAAAATGTTTTTTGGTCGCATTATATGGATGTAGAGAAAACGCCTCAATTTCCTTTTGGTTTCGGACTGAGTTATACAAAATTCGATTATAAAAATCTTAAAATAAATAAAACTACTTTTGCAAAAAGAGAAAAAATTGAAGTAAGCGTTGACGTTACCAACTCAGGAAATTATGACGGGAAAGAAGTTGTTCAATTATATATTCATGATGAATTTGCAAGCATCGTTCGCCCAATAAAAGAATTAAAAGGTTTTGAATTGGTCAACCTCAAAAAAGGAGAAACTAAAACTGTGCACTTTACTTTGACAGAAAGAGAACTTGGTTTTTATGACAATAACGGTAACTATATAGTAGAACCGGGAGTATTTAACATCATGGTAGGTTGGAATTCTAATGAAGGACTTACCAGCAAATTTGAGTTAAAATAAACTCTATATAACCCGTTGGGTGTAATTATTTTCAAAACATTTAAACATTTCACCCAACGGGTTAGATATATTAAACACATAGAAACATAGATTTTTATAGAAAAAGAGTGATCCCAAAAAGAAACAAGTTTCTTTCACATAGTCCTGAAGCATCGGGCAACGTCATTAAGTTAAGAAATTTTTTAATGCGGATTACCTCTTTCAGAATCCGCAATCTTGTCATCTCGACGAAGGAGAGATCACATAAGAAACTCAGCAAAGATTGGCGAATAGCTGAACGGAAATACTAGTGTGATCTCTCCTGCGTCGAGATGACAAACTTTGTAGTTACTTCTCTGTCTATTTACTGATTCCTTAACTTAATGGCATTGACACATACCTATGTGAATTAATGTAAAGTAAAACGCCTTTTTTTAAGCAAACAAAAGCTATGTTTCTATGTGTTAAAACAACTACACAGCAGTTTAGTATACTTTTTAAAACAACCTTATAACCTGAGTACGATTAATCATTTCAAAATTATTAATCATGCTCATATTTTTTTGGAAATAGAATCAAATTTGCATAAAAAGTAAATTTTCTATTTAGTTTTATTAATATTGTTTATATATACTTAAAATAAAAGTTAATTTGCAAATTGAATCTCCGGAATGAAGTTGATCAATACTACTATGAAATGAAAAATATCAAATATATTCTTGCATGCTATTTTGTATTCATAAATTGCCTTTTATCTCAAGGTAAATTTGATAATTACCAATTTAGAAGCATACAGGAAACTACTTCAAAACGCGCCATAACTTCGATTATTCAGGATAAAAACGGTTTTATTTGGATAGGCACAAACGGCACGGGTTTATATCGGTATGATGGCGTAAATTATTTTGGGTACGAGTACAATAAAAAGCCCGGTTCGCTAAACAGCAACTTTATTTATGCCACCTTTCTTGATGCTGATAATAATTTATGGATTGGTACTGACGATGGGTTATGCCTGTACAACAGGGATTTAGACAATTTTACTAAAATCAATATCGAGGATGTCATTACAAAAGGCTACGACGAACCCATTACCGTAAAAACAATTATTCAGGATAATAACGGCAATTTAATCCTTGGCACCTATGGTTTTGGATTATTCAGACTTAATATAAAGACATTACAAGCTAGTTTAGTACAATCAAAGGTGCTTAAGAAATTTGATTTATTAATAAAATCTTCAGTAAAAAATAAACAGGGAATTGTTTATTTAGGAACTAATTATGGTCTTTTAGAACTTGATTTAAACGGAAAAGTCAAACAGGTTTATAAAGACAAATTCAAAAGAGAACCATTATTAGATGATATCGAAAATCTTGTTATCGATAAATATGGATATATATGGCTGGGAACAACAGAAAATGGCCTGATCAAAATTAAACCTGAAACAGATAATTACCAATTTGAAAATTATGCTATTACCAAAAACAAAATCTTATCTATTATAGAAAGCAGTCAGGATTACATCATTTGTGGTACAGAAAATGACGGATTGCTGGTTGTCAATTATAAAGGACAAGTACTGCAAAAATACCTGCACAGTAAATACAATGACTTCAGCTTAAAATCGAACTCGGTTTGGTCCTTATACGAAGACAAAGAAAAACGTCTTTGGTTAGGTTATTTTAATAAAGGACTGGGTGTATTTGATAAACCCAATAACAAATTCAATTCGCTTGAATCACTTGTAAACAATGATAATTCATTACAAACAAGTTACGTAACTTCAGTCATAAAAGATAAAAAGGGGAATCTATTAATCAGTAATGAAGGCGGCGGACTTGATATTTATAATCTTAGTAATAAAAGTTATATTCACGTAAACAAAAACAATCAAAACTACTATTCAGGTTTAGATGCTGTTGATATTCAGACCATCTTTATAGACAGCAAGCAAAATATCTGGATAGGAAGCTGGGATCGTGGTATCTACTTTTTGAAAAATGGCACTACCCGATTTGTAAACTACAATACAGTAAACACGACAGGATTAAAATCGAATCGGATTTTTAGTTTTTCAGAAGATTCAAAAGGCAGGATCTGGATTGGGACTTTTATAAAAGGACTGCATTATTTTGACAATAAAAGCAACACATTTGTGCATTGCGATTCTAAAGATTTTACAGATAATTCTATAGACAAAGCCTTTATTCGTAAAGTTTTTGTAGACTCTGATGACATTTTATGGGTTGGAACAATCCTGGGATTATACCAAGTTAGCTTAAAAGAAGAATCCGGTTTTAAAGTGACCAAAATGCGGGATGCCATGTTCAAGGACAAAACGAAGTACAACAGCATTCAGACTATTTTGTCTATTTATGAGTCTAATGATAAAACAATATGGATAGGAACAGATGGCGAAGGATTATTTAATTACAATAAAAAAACAAAGAAATTTTCAAATTATAATGACTTCCCAGGTTTTAAAGAAAAATCTGTTCGTGCTATAATTGCTGACAACAATGGCTCTTTGTGGATAAGCGGCGGATCAGGATTGACCAAACTCGATTTTAAAAATAAAAAAAGCACCAATTTCAACAAAGATGATGGTCTAGTTGATAATGATTTTAATAATAATGCGGTCTTTAAGGACGGAAACGGAGAACTGTATTTTGGCAGTTACGAAGGAGTAAATTATTTTAATCCTAACGAAATCAAAAAAGCAGAAAAAGCGCCAAGGTTATATTTTAGTGATTTCAAACTATTCAATCGATCTGTAAAACCCAATGAAGATGCTTCGCCCTTAATCAAAGTAATTGCTCAGACCAAAGAAATCACGCTCGATCATACACAATCTGTTTTTACTATTGAATATGTGGGAATTAACTATAATTATTCTAAGAAAAACCAATACGCGTATTATCTTGAAGGTTTTGAAAAAGACTGGAATTATGTAGGAAATAACAGAACGGCAACTTACACCAATCTTGCTCCCGGCAATTATGTTTTTAAAGCAAAATCAGCCAATGCAGATGGTTCCTGGAGCAATGATCAATTAGAACTAAAAATAAAAATCCTGCCGCCTTGGTGGAAAACCATTTGGGCGTACTTGTTATACACTTCTATTTTGGTGTTTCTGATTATATACTTTAATAAAATTTATCAAAATCGTTTTAAAGCGGGACAAGCCATCATTTTAGAAAAAGAAAAAAGTATCCAGTCAGAGAAACTAAACAATAAAAAATTACAGTTTTTCACGAATATCTCGCATGAATTCAGAACCCCATTAACGCTGATTATTAATCCGCTGGAAGATATTTTAAGAAGCAAAAATCTATCTCCTGAAATACATAATAAATTAAAAATTGTTCATAAAAGTTCAGATAGGCTTTCGAGGTTAATCAATGAACTTATGGATTTTAATAAATTAGAGTTTAATAAAATTTCGCTGCAAGCCAGAAAAATTGAAGTAGTAGCATTTACGCAGGGAATTATTGGCTATTTTGATGAAGAAGCCGCTGCCAGAAATATTACTATAAATTTTGAGTCCAAATTTGATGAGCTTGAAGACTGGCTAGATCCAAAAATGCTGGAAAAAATACTCTTTAATATTATTTCGAATGCCTTTAAATTTACTCCGGACAATGGTTCAATTACTATTGCTATAGATAAATCAGATCCAGATAATTCGCTGCTCATTAACGGAAATAAAGTTCCCTCATTTTCTATAACCATTACAGATACGGGTTCCGGAATTCACAAAAAAGATCTAAAAAGAATTTTTGACAGATTTTATCAGGTCAATAATGTCAATAAAGATTATTACGGCAGTACAGGAATTGGTTTAGAGGTTGTAAAAGAATTTATTGAGTTACATAAGGGGAAAATTAATGTTGAAAGTAAGATAGAAGAAGGTACAAAATTCACGGTGACATTTCCGTTAGGTAAATCTTTTTATAAGAAAAGCGAAATAGTGGATGCTGTTTTTAAAGTTGAAAAAAGTAAAAACAAATTTCTGTCTGAATCTTTTAATAATGAATCAGACGACAATGAAAGTACAAATCAAATCGCAGAAAATGATGTTGTCGAAACCACAAAACCCTACACTATTTTGATTGTTGAAGACAATCCTGAATTAAGAAATTATCTAAAACACGAACTCAGCAAATTATACAAAGTTATTGTTGCCGAAAACGGTCAAAAAGGCTATGAACTTGCTGTTCAGAAATTACCGGATTTAATCATTACAGATGTTATTATGCCCGTAATGGATGGGTTGCAATTGTGCAAAAACATCAAAGGAGATCTAAAAACAAGTCATATTCCGTTATTAATGCTCTCGGCAAAAGCAATGGTAAAAGACAGATTAGAAGGCATCGATTCCGGCGCAGATATGTATTTGAGCAAACCATTTGAACTGGATATTTTAAAATCGAGTTTGGCACAGCTTATTACAAGCAGGCAAATCATGTTTAAGAAATTTTACAGCGGAATCACAAAAGACGGGAAAGAAAAAACAACTTCGCTGGATAATGATTTCATTCAAAAAATCCTTGCATTTATAAACGAAAATATCAGCGAACCTGAATTGAGTGTAGAATTATTATCTTCTAAAATTTTCCTGAGCAGAAGTCAATTGTATCGAAAAATAAAAACATTAACAGGTGTTTCAGTCAATGAGTTTATTAGAAATGTTCGACTGGAAAAAGCCAAACAACTGATCGAGAAAGGAAACAATAATATTAATGAAATAAGCTATAAAGTTGGGTTTACTTCTCCCTCCTATTTTACGAAATGTTATAAAATTAAATACGGGTATTTGCCTACGCATGAAAAAAGAATAAAAGAATAAGACGTTAAAAAAACAATCTACTGAAAGCAAAATCCAGCTAAAAGAGCTTCAATTTTTAAAAATTGAAGCTCTTTTTTTTGTAAGTCAATTTTTTCAATAATTAGTCTTTCCTATTCAAATCAATATTCACATATAAAAAATATTCTGCTCATTTTTTGAACATAAAATATTTTTAAAGCTAAAAACTTAGCAAATACTTGACAAGCTGTTCAAATGTCATAGTAGTCTCTTTTCTTGCCAATAGTGCATTTACAGCTTTTTTTGCATCAAATGTTGTACAATATGCTTCATCCGTTCTATAATAGCAGACCGCTACATTTTACTTTCGTTAAGAAATATTTAAGAAATAATACTGCTTGTCATTCCCTCATAATTCGCTTGACAAAAGAGGTTACTATTTAATATTTTGAAATAAAAACTAACTAATTATCAAAACTTAACGACCAAATTTTATGCAGAAAAAAACATTAAAAAAACTATTGTGTTTAATAGTATGTATGTGGGGAAATTTTTTCTTCGCACAAACTGTTAAAGGAAAAGTAACATCAGGCGGAATGGGCTTGCCGGGTGTTAGTGTAATAGTACAAGGAACAAAAAATGCAACCTCCACTGATTTTGACGGTGGTTTTGTATTAAACAATGTAGAACCAAAATCTATATTGACTTTTAGTTATATCGGGTACAAAAATGTATCCCTGCCAGCGGATACAAAATCTGTAATGCAGGTTGCTATGATCAATGATCTGGAAAAACTAAATGAAGTAGTGGTTATTGGTTACGGAACTTCAAAAAGGAAAGATATTAATGGCGCCATTTCTTCTATTAAAGCATCAGAAATTCAGGACAAACCTTTTACTTCTATCGATCAGGCTCTTGTAGGTAAAGCTGCAGGTGTAAATGTAACACAAAATTCAGGTACGCCAGGAGGTGGAATCTCGGTTCAGATTAGGGGAATTACTTCGATCAATGGTAACGAACCTTTGTATGTTATTGACGGAACTCCGGTTTTTGCGGATAAAAACAATGATTCATTTTCGTTTGGCGCATTAGGCGGTGGAAACGGTCAAACAAAAAATTCAGCTTTATCCAGTTTGAATATTTCGGATATTGAATCTATTGATATCTTAAAAGATGCATCTTCTACAGCAATTTACGGGGCAAATGGTGCAAACGGTGTTGTTTTGATTACAACCAAAAAAGGAAAAAAAGGAAAATCGACTTTTGCCTATGAAACGTATTTGGGAACTCAGGAAGTGACAAATCATGTTGATGTTTTGAATTTACCACAATATGCAGCGTATCAGGCTAAAATTTTCAAACTAAATGGCGAGCCTGTTCCTTATCAATACCAAAAGCCAAATTTATTAGGTAAAGGAACCAACTGGCAGGATGAACTTTTTAGAACCGCAACAATGTACAATCATCAGTTGTCATTCTCCGGTGAAAAAGACGGAACAAGATATTATACTTCTTTGAATTATTTTGATCAGGAAGGTGTTGTTCTAAACTCCGATTTCAACAGAATGTCTATGCGATTAAATGTAGACTCGAATGTAAAATCGTGGTTAAAAATTGGCAACAATATGTCATTGAGCAGGTCCTCTCAAAAAGTAGTCCGTAACGATGATCGTGGCGGTTTAGTGATGAATTCGCTCAGACAATCTCCAGAATTACCGGTAAGATATGCTGATGGTTCTTATGCTGGTCCTGCAAGCGGTATAGGTTCCTCTGCAAATGAAGCAACAAACCCAATTGCTTTGGCCGAATACAATAATGCAAAAACAGAACGATATAAAGTCAACGGAAATTTCTTTGCTGATTTTACGCTTATAAAAGGATTGGTTTTTAGAAGTGAATTGGGATATGACTTAAATTTTGCAAAAAGCAGTTCTTTTGCACCTGCTTATACTTTAGGAACTGTATCTGAACTTTTAAATAAATCATTCAAACAACAGGATCAAAGTTATTACTGGAGCCTTAAAAATTATTTGACTTACAATAAAACCATTAACGAAAAACACAGCTTTACCTTTTTGCTAGGTCAGGAAGCGCAGGAAAGTCGCTACGAATATTTGAGCGGTTACAGAAGCGGGGATTTTTTAAGCAAAGATTTTCCTAACTTAAATATAGGTGATATTGATACCGCAGTAAACGGAAATGGTTCCGGAAGATGGTCGATGACTTCTTATATTTCGAGATTAAACTATAGTTTTTCTGATCGCTATTCTTTTTCGGCTTCTTTAAGAGCAGATGCTTCGTCAAACTTTGGACCTAATAATAAATGGGGTTATTTCCCTTCATTTGCCGCAGGTTGGACAGTGAGTAACGAAAAGTTTTTTGAGCCTTTATCAAATACTGTAAATTATTTAAAATTCAGAGCAGGTTACGGTTCAGTAGGTAACCAAAATATTCCGGCAAACAGATACCAGACCATTTTATCGCTAACGGCGTCTCCGTTTGGCGGTGTATCGCCAACGATTGATAATTTAGGGAACCCGGATATTAAATGGGAATCATTGAAATCGTTTAACGTTGGTTTTGAATTAGGAATGTTTAATAACAGGGTAAAATTAGATTTTGATTATTATGTCAAAAAATCTTCTGATTTCCTGACCAAACAAATCAATGATGAATCAAATCAAAGTGCCCTTAATTATTATTTGAATACAGGTGAAATTCAAACAAAAGGAGTTGAATTTACCTTGAATACAAGAAATATTATTACAGAGAATTTTACATGGGACAGTACGATTATTTTATCAAAATATAATAACGAACTTACTAGTTTTCAAGGAGCAGGAAAAGCTTTATTGGGCAAAGTACAGTTCGATTTATACAACGTAACCAGAACTACAGAAGGACAGCCGGTTGGTCAGTTTTACGGATATGTAACTGATGGATTATTTAAAAATGCTGCCGAGTTAGCTGCAGGACCAATTCAGGAAACAGGAACAGGAATTGGCGATATCCGTTTTAAAGATCTTAATGGCGACGGAAAAATTGATGCTAAAGATCAAACAGCTTTAGGAAGTGCAATTCCGGATTTTACGTATTCATTGACCAATAACTTCAAATACAAAAACCTTAGTTTATCTGTTGTTTTAACCGGAAGCCAAGGCAATGAAATCTACAACTTTACCCGTCATTATACTGATGGAATTTATCCCGGATTTGGAGATCGATATGCAAATGTGACCACTCAGGCTTTAAATGCTTTTGAAGCGGGAGTAAACGAAAATACAGATGTGCCAAGAATTACCCTAAACGATCCAAACGGAAACGGCAGAATCTCGAACAGATTTGTTGAAGATGGTTCTTATCTAAGAATCCAGAATGTATCGTTGAGCTACGATTTACCAAAACAAATATTCGAAAAATCAATTATTACAAAAGTGAGATTGTATGTCAATGTTCAAAACTTATATACCTGGACAAAATACTCCGGTTTTGATCCTGCTTTAGGAAATTTAGATCAAAATATAACATTGAGCGGTATTGATTTAGGAAGATATCCAGTACCAAGAACTACTTCTGTAGGTTTGAATTTAGAATTCTAAAATTGAGATAAAACACAATTAACTTAATGATTCATAGTCATTAAAATAAAAATAATAGTTATGAAAAAATTCCTAAAACTTTTTCTGATGGTAATGCTGATACCATTGCTTTCTTTGTTTTCCTGTTCTGATGAATTTTTGGATGCTCCATCTGAAAATCAATTAACACCGGCCGATTTACCGGAAGGCGTTACGGCTTTTGATGGTATTGCCGAGAGTTTATATTTTAAGCCCTGGTTTACTTTTAATGATAAATTCCTGATTGCCGTTGGCGATATGTATGCCGGAAACGCTTTTACATTCGATGGTGCTTATGCTCAGTTTAAAGATGCTCAGGTAACCTCACAAAATCCAATCCTGACAGAAGGATATGTTTCGTTGTTTTCGGTGATCGATCAATCGAATAATTTAATGAGTCTGGTTGAAGACAGAAAAAGCGAATTGCCGGAAGCATCCTATAAAAATTCGATCGCCATCTCACGATTTATGCGAGCAAATGCCTATTTCTATTTGGTAAGAACTTTTGGAGCCGTGCCAATTATTAGCAAAGCAGGAACCGCCGCTCAGCCAAAAAGAAATCTTGTTGCAGATGTTTATAAATTTATAAAACAAGATTTAGAATATGCTATCGAAAACTTGCCTGATACTTCGGTAAAAAAAGGATATGTAACTAAAACGGTGGCAATGGGAATTCTTGCAAAAGTTCATTTGACTTTAAAAGAATACACAGAATGTGCAGATTTGACCCAGAAAATTATGGGAAAACAATATTCGTTAATTCAGGATTACGGCAACTTATTTAGCAGCCCTGAAAACAATAACAGTCCCGAAAGTATGTTTGCCTTGCAATGGAAAGCTATTGCTACCGAATGGGGAACTCAAAATACAAATCAGGCCTATATCGTTCCCGGAGGTACAGGAATAACTGGCGGTGGCGACGGTTGGGGAGTTCACCTGCCTTCTATTTCATTGCAAAGTGATTTTGAACCAAAGGATACCCGAAAAAAGAGCACGATCATGACCGATGGCGACTTTTATCCTGAATTATTAAAAAATAAAGGAGGTTTCACGTATAAAAAAATCCTCTCTTCGACAGGAGCCAATTTCAGAAAATACATTGTAGGTTCTGCAGCAGAAAGAAACGATGTTTTCTTTATGAAGACTTCACAAAACACGATTATACTACGATATTCAGATGTTTTATTAATGCATGCCGAAGCGATTTTGGCCGGAGCGCCTTCTACAACTAATGCATCTGCATTAAGCGCGTTTAACGAAGTGAGAACAAGAGCAGGATTATCAACTAAAACAATACTTACCAGAGATGAGTTGTTTAAGGAAAGAAGAATTGAATTTGCCCTTGAAGGACAATATTTCTTCGATTTAAAACGCCGCGGTCTGGCCGAAGCAACAGCAATTATCTCAAATCAGGAAGTTGGTTTTTATTCTGATGATGCCAGAACCCAATTGATTTCTGTAAAGATCACTCCGGGAAGCAATTATTTTGAACTGCCATTACCGCAATCTGCTATTGATACTAATCCATCATTACTAGAACCTCCTGTTCCTTATAACTTTAATTAATTTATACTATGATTAATAAAATAAAATATACAATTATAATTCTTTTGGCATTTGCTTCTTTCACGGCTTGTCAAAACGATGACGCAGTTACCGCAAATGTAGATGCAATGGTTGCAGAACCGGGCGATTTACTCAACCAAACCTTTCCTCTAACTAAAATAAGAGTCGAAGGAACAGGATTAACAGGATTGAAAAAAATCACGCTCGATAATAAAATTGATATCAGTTTCAATCCCAACTATAACTCAGATAAAGCGTTTATTTTCACCATTCCTTTTGATGAAAAATTAGGAAGCAGATTTGGCGTACAACCCATCACATTTGTAACAGCATCCGGATCAGTAACTAAAAATATTGAGATTTTACAACCCGTTCCTACTATTACAAAAACAATTCCGGCTGTAGCAACTCCGGGTTTTCCACTGGAAATACAAGGCACATGGTTTTATAATGTTTCTTCGATAACCTTAGGAGGTAAATCACTCAGTTATTCTGTCAATTCATCTTCATCCATTATTATTGGTTTACCTGCGGATGCAGTTTCCGGATCAGAATTAGTAATTAGTACACCAGGAGGTTCAGCAAAAAAAACAATAGAATTTGCAACATCAATTCTTGTGTCTGATTTTGACGGAGCTGGTACAAGACGCGATTGGAGTGCGTATGGTGATATGGATAGTTTTAATGCAAATACCACAGGCGGACCAACTGGTAATTATGCCGCATTATCATGGGTTGGTTCAACTGCCAATGGTTACAATGGAAGCAGTGCCGGTGGCGGAGCTAGTTTTCTAAGCGCAGCTAATAACGATGCAACAAAAGCTTTTATAGATATTGATGTAAGCGGGAATGTTGCAGGCGCTCAATTTGCCATTCAATTGAATACCATTGATGGAAAAGATTACGGTTATAATTTTAAAATAACCGATGTTAACTGGACTACAAAAACAATATCAATAGCTGATTTTAAAGACAATTATGGTTTTGGTTCGAATTCAGCCGCTACATTAGATCCTTCTAAAATCAATGAAATTAAAGTTGGAATTGCGCAAGGAGATACACCAAATCCAAGCGTAATAAAATTTGATAATATTAAAATTCGCTACCAATAATTAATGGTTTTGTGTTTTAATTTTTAAAACTAAAAAAGAGGCTGTTTTTAAAAGCAGTCTCTTTTTACTACAGTAGAGCTATGAAATATTGAACACGAATTTGCACAAATTATAAATGGGTCATTTTAGTTTGTGAAATTAATATCACGAACGAATTAGTGTCAATTCGTGCAATTCGTGTTTCTTTTTCACTTGTGCTCTTATATAAACTATAAATACAAGTAATTGCATGAATAATGCTAATACTTTAAAATAAAAAACAATATGAAAAATAAAATTTTACTTGTGCTCACCAGCCTTGTCTTTTTTTTAAACTCTTGTTCAAAAGATGACAATGTAATGGCCAATACTTTAGAATTGCCTGTTGCAAACGCACCAAAAGATGTAAACGATGCTAGTTTCAGAGCAAAATGGAATTACGTTTCTAATGCTAAAAGCTATCTTTTGGATGTTTCTACCAGCGAAAATTTCGCCACTTTTGTATCTAATTACAATGCAAAACCAGTAACTGATTTAAACGAAGTTGTCATTGGTTTAGATGGCGGCACACAATATTTTTATAGAGTCAGAGCCAAAAACGAGACAGAAATTTCGGCGTATTCAAATGTTATTTCTGTGGTAACTACAGGTACAAGCAGTATTCCTGAAGATCCTGCTTTTCTAAAAGTAAAAGCCAATAAAGTCACCAATCCGTTTTTTGTAGGTATGGCGGTAAAAGCTTCACAATTGACTGCCGGAAGTCCGTATGATGTTATTTTGAAAAATGAATTCAGCAGTATTTCTGCCGAATATGAAATGAAAATGGATCAAATTTCTACTGCAAGTGGTGTTTACAACTGGACTGTAGCAGATAAAATTGTCGCTTATGGAAATGCAAATGCTATCAATGTTCACGGTCATGCTTTGGTATGGCATAATTCGGTTCCTAAATGGTTACAGGATTTTGCAGGAACTGATGCTGAATTTACGACAGAAGTAAAAAAATACATTACAGATGTGGTTACGCATTATGCAGGAAAAGTAAAATCCTGGGATGTGGTAAATGAAGCTGCAGACGATAATGGCGGTAACATGAGAAATACTATTTTCCTTAAACGAATGGGACCTAATTACATCAAAGACTGTTTTCAATGGGCTAGAAATGCGGCAACTGCTGCAGGCGATACCAACTTGTTATTGTTTTATAATGATTATGCAACTTCAACTAATATCGCAAAACAAGACCGGGTTTTTACCATTACAGATGATTTAAAAGCAAGTAATCTTATTGATGGTCTTGGTTTTCAAATGCACAATACGTATTTAAGCCCAACCAAAGCTCAAATAGAAACTGATCTTAACAGAGCAGTAGCAAAAGGATTGAAAATTCACGTTTCTGAATTGGATATTCAAGTAAATCAATCGAATGACATTGCTGCTTTTACAAATGAAAGAAGACTGGCGCAAAAAGAAAAATACAAAGAGATCGTGAAAATTTATAATGCCCTTCCTAAAGCTAATAAATATGCTTTAACGGTTTGGGGAATGAAGGATAATGAATCCTGGATTCCGTACAGTACAGAACTAAACCACGCAGGAAATGACTGGCCTTTATTGTATGATGCAAATTTTGCCATCAAAAGCTCCCATACAGGATTTCTTGAAGGTTTAGATTAAATATAAATCTATAATGAACACGAATTTCATGAATTAACACTAATTTTTAAGGGTATTAACCTGGTTTGCGAAATTAATTTCACAAACTAATTAGTGACAATTCGTGTAATTCGTGTTTATATTAAAATCTATAAGAAACATAAATTACACGAATCAGTACTAATTTAAAAAGGTAGACCCCGTTTGTGAAATTATTTTTCACAAACCAATTAGTGATAATTCGTGCAATTCGTGTTTGTATTTTAAATAGGTCTTTTGTAGACTGTTACATCATCAACCCACATCATTACAGTTGTAAATAAGTTTATTTTATTAGGATCTATAAAATTAGAATCTTTTGATCCCACATTGACATTAAAAATAATCGAATGCTTCCCGAAATTATTTAAATTAAGGTTCGATACACCACTATTTGTATAGGTTGAAACAGTCACATTATCTACCTTGATTGTTACTGTTACTATATTATCTTTCATCTTCCAGAAAGATTCGTATAAATGCCATCCTCCATTTCCGTTAATATCAAAATTAGCAGGATAATTTCTTTCGGCTGAGTTTCCTAATTGGTTATTTCCCGTAGAAGTTCCGTAAAAAATATTCGAAGTATAACGGCTTGCGTTAGGCGCAAAAGAATATCCTTCCAGAATATCAATTTCTCCCTGTGTTGGCCAGGCATTTCCCTGAACCGACCAAAAAGCGGGCCACGCGCCATAAGTTTCTGTAAAAGACTTGTAAGTTCCACCGTCCATGGCTATTAATTTAATATTAGCAGAAAGCATATATTCCGTATTGTTTTCTGGTTTGTATTGGTAATTAGACGTAATAAAACCAGATTGATATTTGTACGTGCTTAATTTTGTGGTCTTGATTTCTAAACATTGTTTTCCATCTCGCCATTGCGTGGTGGGCACAGAACTATAATAGTCACAATACCAGGAATTGTAATCCGCTCGTTGTTCTTTTGTCCATTGTGAGAGACTGGAACCTACATCAAATGTATCTTCAAATTGTTTTACCCAGGGCGCACCGGCCACTTTGTTCGTACTGCCTTTTGTAGTTGCAATTGCGTTTGCCAATTGATTCTCTGCTGCAGGTGTTGCATTATCTGAGCAGGATGCAAATCCTAAAACACACGTTAGTGTTAATGATAACAGACTTAATTTTTTCATCGTTTTTTGTGGTTAAATTTATAATTATAGTAAAGTATTTATTCGGATTTATGATTATAAAAGTAAGTTTATATATACAAAAAAAATATCCCATTTGATGCAAAACATATCATAAATGATGTACGCAGGTATTAAATATTGAGAAACTGATAAGATTAGAAGAAGACACAATGGATTAATATAATCTACAATTCAATTAAAATTAAAATAAGAGTGATGTGTTTTAAAAGTGGATTTTCCCCATAAAAAAAGTCCTAATGAAAATGAGGACTTTTTAATATAATTTAAATCAGAAATATTATAAACAATAGATTACTTCACTTTACATTCATAAACATAGCCACCACCGCACGAAAAATAAATTTATCATTCAAAATTGTTATTCCCGAAATCCCTGCTTTGCCTTTTATTTTCTTTTCAATCATCACTTCACCATTATTTTTGTTTAGAACGAATAATTCGGGTTTAACCAAGTTTGAAGCGCCTGATCCTGCCTATTGAGTTCAGCACGGTTATGCTGTTTGTAATCCTGACGCCCGCGGAATTGCACATAGTGAAGGCGATATAACCATGATTGGTTCTCAGTAAGCAGAAGATTGTTATGATCTTATAGAATGGCTGACAGTACAAGATTGGTCCAACCAAAAAACAGCCTTATCAGGAACTTCATATTAGCGTTTTCACAATGGTTTATTGCTGCAGGTCAACCACCACATCTTACTTGTATAAGTCCAACGGAAGGTTTGCAGGATGCTTATCGTGATTTAGCTTATATTGGCGGGATTCCTGATCCAAATTTCCTTCACCGTCTGCAGATAAATCATGTAAGCGCAACCGAAGCAAAACGCGAAGATATGACTGTCGAAATGGAAGCTTACCCTTTAGCAGATGCTGAATTGTGGAAAGACAAAGTTGCCGATGTTTCTAAAATTACCGTGCCTACTTATGTTGTGGCAAGTTACTCGAATACATTGCATACAATGGGAACTTTCCGCTCATGGCGTTCTATTGGTTCTAAAGAAAAATGGTTGCGTATTCATGATACTCAGGAATGCCCTGATTATTACAATGCTGAATTTACTGAGGAACTACGTAAGTTTTTTGATTATTATTTGTTAGGAAAACAAAATGGATGGGAGAAAACACCCACTGTACGTTATTCAATTTTGGATTTTCAGGCTAACAACAAAACAGGGCTTATTGCTGAAACTTTTCCTCCTAGAGAGTCCCAATTACAGCGCTATTACTTCAGCGGCAGAACAAGAACTTTACAATTAAATGCCGATGATAATGAATTGCCATTATGCTATTTTCCTGAGGCTTTGCCTTGCCGTGTATCGTTCCACACTGTTTTTGAAAAAGAAACTACTTTTATTGGTTATCCAAAAGTAAAACTCTTTATGGAAGCAGAAAACACCGATGATATGGATGTATTTGTATGGGTACAGAAAATTGACAAATTAGGCAATGTACTGAGCGAATTTGTAGTACCTAACCGCAATGCCGCTTTACAGGATTTTACTCAGGACGGAGCGTCTGCCAGACATTTAGATCCAATCCTTTCTACTGATGAAATTTCCGCATACAGTTTTGACCGCGCAGAAAAGCTTTCAGGAAAAGAAATCGTAGAATTGAATATTGTACTTAGTCCTATTGGTATGACATATAACGAAGGAGATACTCTGCGTGTGATGATAAGCAGTAAAGACGAAATTGGTTCTGTGATGCCGGGGACTCCAGGTTGTATCACCAATAACAAAGGCGTTCATATTTTGCACACAGGTGGCAAATATGTAGAGGAGTCAGGGTTTAAAAATTTTAATATCCTTTTAAATACTATAACAGTTAATTACCAATCAACCTTAAACTATTTTGATAATAGAAGTACAAATACTTCAGCAGAATCTTTTAATGCTAAAGTAAAAGCGTTTAGAAGTCAAATTAGAGGAGTGCGTAAAGTAGATTTCTTCTTATTCAGATTATCTAATCTTTTTGGTTAATCCCCAACTTTTGCGTTTGATCCTAATCTTTTTGCCTAATCCCCAACTTTTGCGTTTGATCCGTTTTCGTGTTGATCCCGACAGACCCCGATAGCTATCGGGGCTCGCCTATAACCCCAGTATTTTGTAAAACAAAAAACCCTGTTTCGCTAGAAACAGGGTTTTCAAAAGAAAGGCGACGACATACTCTCCCACATAACTGCAGTACCATCTGCGCAGGCG
>NZ_JBNNFM010000015.1:0-120995 GCF_050267765.1 Flavobacterium sp. NPDC079362
GTATCGTAAATTAAGAACCGCCTTGGTACGGATCCGTATGCCGGGTGGTGTGGAAGGTCGCCTAGGGAATTAATCCCTAGGCTCCTATCCGATTTCCAGTTTATGCAATATCTTTTTGATATTTGCGCCTTTTCCTAATACAGGCTTCCACAAATCTCCTTTTTTCTCGAAACGGTTCAGAACATTTTTAATGGTAAATTGTGATGGACTTAGTTTCGAATTTACTTCGCTCCATTCTAATGGGGTCGAAACTGTTGCGCCCGGTTTAGGTCTTACGGAATATGGCGCTGCCAATGTTTGCCCGCGTCGGTTTTGCAAGTAATCGACATAAATTTTATGGTTTCTTTTCTTGATACTTCTTTCCAGCGAGGTTGTTTCAGGCGAACGTGAATGTATTTCCCTGGCCAGTAATTCGCTCAGGATTTTGATTGAATCATAATCGTATTGTGCTCCAAGCGAAATGTAAACATGTAATCCCGTAGCTCCTGATGTTTTGCAATAACAATCGGTTTCAAGTTCATCAAGAACCTCTTTTACTATTAAAGCTGTTTTTACAACTTCTTCAAAATTGTCTTTTTCAGGATCAATATCAATTACGAGCCAATCCGGATTTTCGATATGTTTTATGGTAGAATTCCACGGATTCATGTCAATGCAGCCTAAGTTTGCCATATATAGCAAAGTTGCCTTGTCGTTGCAAATCAGATAATTTAAATATTCCTCATTCGATTCTGAGAATACTTTTTTTGTTTTAAGCCAAGATGGAATTTTGTCCACATCGACATCTTTTTGATAAAATCCCGGCGCGTTAATTCCGTTAGGAAAACGATTCATAGATTGCGGACGATCTTTCAGATAAGGTAATATTAAGTCGGCAACTTCATTATAATACTGTACAATTTCGCCTTTTGTTATGCCATCATCAGGAAAATATATTTTGTTTTGGTTGGTAAGGTGCAAAGTCGTTTTGCCAATTTTTAAGTCATAATCATTTTCTGTGGTGTGAGTTGGTTTTTCTTTCATTGTATCTTCTTTTACTTTCGTTTTGGTTGTAGCATTTGATTTAATATTAGAGGGTACAAAAACTTCTGCTGGTTTCTTGTCAATTCTTAAACCCAGATAAACAGGATGTCTTAAGTGTTTGTCATTTGTCCATTCTGAGAATTTTACCTGGCAGACCAATTTTGGTTTTACCCATTGAATTTCATCTCTAATTCCAATTTTTTCGCTCAGCGGAGATTCATCAACAAAATAGGGTTCTAGCTTTGCATACAATTCCTTTAGCGAAGAGTCTGTAAAACCCGTTCCGCATTTGCCTATGAACTCCAGTCTTTTTCCATAATATTGACCAAGTAAAATGGCTCCAAAATATTTTCTCGATTTCTTTGGTTGCGTGATTCCAATAATAATTGCTTCTTCTTCATTTGAGATTTTAATTTTGAGCCAGTAATTGCTTCGTTTATCGGGAGTATAGGTACTATCGGCTTTTTTTGCAATAATACCTTCTCCTTTATTTTTTATCGAAAGGTTAAACTGGTCAAGACCTTTTTCTATGGTATGTTCTGAATAAAAAACATTGGTAAAATCGTACTTATTAAATAAAATCTTCAGCAGTTCTTTTCTTTCGAGCAAAGACAGTTCTGTGATGCTGTTTCCATCCAGATTAAGAAGATCAAAAACGTAATATTTTAAAGTGCCTAAACCGGTTTTAAGGTAGTTTTGTAGGAGTTGAAAATTTGCCTTTCCATTTTCGTCCTCAACAACAATTTCACCATCTAAAACTGCAATATGATCTATTTTTTGTAATTCATTTGCGATGGGTTTAAAACTGGAATTAAAAGATAGTCTATTTCTGCTAAATAATTGTACATCAGAAGGATTAATTACAGAAATAGCTCTGTAACCGTCATATTTATTTTCAAAAACCCAGTCAGCATCATCAAAAGCTTTTTCTTTTGTATTGGCAAGCATTGGTTTGATAAAAACGGCGGGTGTTTGGGCTGAATGATTACTTTTTTTTGAACTTTTCTTTTGATTATTGGCTTCAGCTGTTTTTTTTGAATTTTTTTCCAGTTCTTCGAGGGCTCTCTGAGAAATCACTGATTTATTTTTATTCAGAATATCGCTTTCCGTTGCATGCGGATCTTGTTTTTTTATCAGTAACCAGGCATTTTCCTGTTTCCCTTTTAGTTTTATCAAGGAGAATTCCCCTTTTAGTTTTTTTCCTTTTAGAATAAAACTTAAATGCCCTTTATGAAGATTTGCCAATAATGTCTTTTCTGGATTTGATGAAGGTTCATCAGGGGTGTACGTGCCATTATCCCAAACAATAACATTTCCTGCACCATAATTTCCTTCAGGAATTGTTCCTTCAAAATCTTTATAGCTGTACGGATGATCTTCGACCATCATTGCCAGGCGTTTATCGTCAGGATTCATAGAGGGACCTTTAGGAACCGCCCAACTTTTTAGCACGCCATCCATTTCTAATCTAAAATCATAATGCAAGTGCGATGCAGCGTGTTTTTGCACAACAAAAACCAATTCCTTAGCTGATTTTTCTCTTTTGCCTTTTGGTTCCTGAGTTTGTTTAAAATCTCTTTTTTGATTGTATTTAGACAGTGACATAAGCTTTTGTTAGGATTAAAAAAGTGGAGGAAAGGGAGTATGTAGCGGTTGCAACTAATCCGAAAATAATATGGGCAAGAAGGAGCTGAAAATAATATCCTTTAAAATCGATAGGAGGTTGATGATTGCTCATTTTAAACATAATCATCCAGCCCAGAATACCAATAATACCGCTAATAAAACCGAGTAGGAAGGCACTCAAAAACGAAACAGGCAAAATATTTTTTATCCATAATAAATGATACGCCAGTACAAACAGAAAACCAATAAAATAGTGCAGCAACCAGGCTAGTGTAGCTTTTGATTTCGCTGGTAATTCGATATTTAACCTGGTTAACATAAATGTGAGTAAAACAGGTTCTTTGTACAGTTCGCGAAAGCTTGCAGATGCTGCATAACTAAATAATGTCATGGCTGATGTTGCCGCGATTGAAACTATTATTAATTGAAAAAAAATATAGATATCCATAATGCGTTTTTTAGTTGTTCGTCAGGAGTTCAAATAAAAAAATCATGTACTTCAAATTGGTTTCTTTTTAAATCAGCAATTTGAAGTACATGACTTGTTAGCTATTTCCTTTAAGATCATTTTCAGCATTCTCTTCTGTTTTTGAAGCATTAGAACCTGAGAATTTTTTATAACCTCCCAAGGCCAAAAGCGGTAATGCCCATTTTCCTATTGAAGAAGCTGTTTTTCGTTTCCCCGCTATTTTTAGCGTTAAGCCCAGAACTAAAGAACCTGCGGCTGCGTATAATATTTTATTGGCTGATATTCCATCAGGTTTTTCTTTTATGCCATAACCAATATTTTCACGGGTTTTTGGATTAAAAATATTTTCCATGATTTCGATTTTATAATTAAACATTTTTATACGGATCACTTTTAGGATCAGGATATTTGTTTCTAAATAATGTATGAAACTAAAATTCTCGTGGACTATTTACAGGATCTTTTTCTTCAAGATCCTGATCAATGTCGTATTCCTGATCGAGTTCATCTTGTTTTAAATTATTTGTGGAAAAATTGTCTATTTCACGATCATTTTCGTCATAATCTTCTGTTAGATCATCGTCTAAATCGCTTTCGTCAAGATCTTCTTCTTCTTCAAAATAATCTTCGTCGTCATCGTCTCTGTCAAGTGCGTTGGAGAAATCGTCATCTAAATCTTCCTGATCTTCTTCCTGATTTAGCATTTGGTCCTGATCTGAAAATTCTTCGTCGTTGTTTTTTTGATATTCATCGACATAGCTTTCATCATTGTTATGGCTAATAGCATAGAGATTATTTTCTATTTTTTCAGATTCGATACGCATATCGTCTTCCGGATGATAAAAATTACGGTCATCCCGACCGTAATTCTCGTTGTTTCCTGTTATCATATTGTCAGTGATTTTAAAGAGTTATTTTTTTGTCGTTGGAGACTTTTTTGAATCGGCAGATTTTGTTGTACTTTTTGAAGTGCCCATTTTTTTATCTGTTGATTTTGCACTCGTAGTGCTGCTGTTTTTGTGATTTGAAGTGTTCATGATATTTAATATTAAATTAATAGATAAATAAAAAACCTTTATTCATTTGATTGAATTCTAAAAAGTTAAGTCAAAATTAGGCGGTAGTGATTTTATATACTTATAAAATTTAAACTAGTAATTATATAATTTTCAGCACTTTATGTTTCATGAAAAATGTTCTTCGTTAAAAGTGCTCTAAATGAAAATTATATAAGGAGAAATGAATATTTTGTAAGTTATTTATTCTTATTTTTAAAATATTTACATAGAATTTTGTGCATAAACAGGAGCACATTACTAAATAAGAATCTAAAGGTTTTGATTATGAATAAAAAAGGACCCATTGTAGTAATAGAGAATAAACAGGAAGACCGTAAATTATTTATAGAGGTTTTTAGCGAACTTAACTACGCCAACCAAATTATATATTTTAATACTGCCGAAACGGCTTGCAATTATATGCTTCGTCATCAAATTAAACCTTTTATGGTTTTCTCTGATATTGTGTTATTGAATGTCATGAATTATAAGGTGATGGAAACAAATCCTGATAATAATGGGGTAGGGACTATATTTAATTGTCCGTATTTATTTTTTACGACTTTGTTTGAGCAGAGTTTCATCATTGATCCGTATTCTTTGCCTACTCACAGTTATTTTGTTAAGCCTTATAATTACGAAAAATTTAAACAGGTTATAAAGACGATAATCGAATATTGGCGTAAATCAAAATCGATTGCCCAATACAATAAGAAGGAGACTAAAACAACGAGTCAGATTAAATAGTTATAAAAAAAAGATCCATTCGCCGCAGCAAATGGATCTTTTTATATATTCAAGAATGTTTTTTAAGTTCCAGGATTAATGATGTTTACCGAATCGCATATCTTAGTTTTAATCCATAAGAAACCAATCTTATATTTGAATCTGAAGAATCAAGTATGCTGTTGTATTGCAGTTGCACAGGTAATTCAGGCGCATATTGTACCAGATTTTTGTTTTCTTTGTCTTTATAGATATTATTTAATCCGTAATCTAAATAAATGCCTATATAAATTGCGCTTCTGTCACCAAGATTTTGTTTTAATCCGGTTTCGAAAGTAGCAGAATAAGAAACGTCTGTGTTCAAATCCTGTTTACTTGTTTTTAGATTGTTTACATTTTCGAAACCTGCAAATGCCGGATTAAATAACTCAACATTATATTGCGGATAATAACCACTTGTTGTAAGGTTTTGCATGGTGGTTTCGTACGTTCCACTGGTTGCAAACCCGATTTTGGCTCCTGCTGCAAGATATAATTTTGTTGTTCCGGGCGTTTCAAATTGAATTCCAATTGGAATATTAACGTATCCTAATTTTTGTGTTTCTCTTAGACCAGTTGCTTTATATCTAAATTGGAAAGCTTCATTTTCAGCATCAACAGCATTATATTGTCCGCCAATAAACTGATATTTTGCATCAGATTTATAGGTTTGATATTCCGCACCAATGCCAATACTAAGACCTTCACTTAGATAATAGGAATATCGTATTCCTGCATTTATACCATTTCCAGGCACTACATCTCCAGTATTGCTTTTGAGAAATGAAAATGGTCCTCCAACGGCAATTGATAATTCCTGTTTTTTATCCTGTCCATAACTATTTAGACCGCAACCTAAAAGTAGAGTAACAATTGATATGGATGTTATATAGTTTCGTATATATTTTTTCATCTTATTTTTTTTTATGCCAGTGCTGTTTTTAAATAGCACTGGCAGATTTTATTTATTTACAATTACTTTTAGTGTTTTCTTGATATTGGCAGTTTCAATAACAACTACGTACATATTACTTTCTGCATCTGGCAGCTGAACTTCAGTTAATACTGATGAAGATTTCAGCGTTTTTATCAATTGTCCGGAAACAGAATACAGGCTTATTTGCATGTTTGCCAGTTCCTCTTTAGGAAAATCAGCCTCAACAGTAATCACTTTTCCTGCCTGAATTGGGTTAGGATAAAGCTTAGCTGCTACTGATTTTTGTGTAGTGATTTTAGCGCTGCATGTAGCAAGGACTTTTCCGTCTTTAGTCGTCATTTTCGCGCTATAATCAGCTGATGGATCTAATGTATTTCCCTCAGAATCTCCTGCTGTATAATATTGACCGGTTCCTATTTGTTGTCCATTTTTAAACCATTGGTAAGAAACAAATTCGTACCCACCGTTGGTTTGCGGATTGTTGTTGACAATAAGAACGTTATTGAATTTTTGACGAACGATGTCATAAAAACCAAATGGCTTTTCTACAGTTAAAGTATAATTGGCCGTTGCAGTACCATCCTGAGAAGTAACTACTACATTTTGAGTGTATATTCCCGGTTTTGGTGTAGTAATGGTGAAATTGGCAGAAGGCGTGATAATTGCACTTGTTTCGTTTAGAATGGCAACATTTACGTTGTTTTCATCACAACTCATAACATACGTGATTTCCTTGGCAGGATTTTGGTAATCCTTGTTTCCAATAATAATTTTCGCAATAGTTATGTCATTATTCTTGATAACAAGAAGCTGATCGACAGCCTGAGCAGCTAAAAAATTGTCATTACCATCCTGATGTGCTGTAATTAATAAGTCACCAGATCTTAACATATTAACTAACCCAATTGCTGAAACATTAGCAGGCGGCAGGGCAGAAGTGTATGTAAAAGAGTAACGAACTGGCAAGCCTGAATTGGCCGTAGCTTCTAAATTGAAGTCTTTGATCGCTCCAAGAATTTTTGCAGGTATTGCGTCAAAAGTAATTTGTTGTGCAGCCTTATTGATCGTAAGTTGAGCAGTAAGTGTAACCGCAGAACAATTAGGCGTACTTGCTAGGGGAGATACGATTGCAGTAACAGTATAAACACCAGCATTAGTTGCTCCGTTTTGACTACTTGCAGTTGGTGTAACAGAATATGTTACGTTAGCTCCAACAGGAAGATTTGCGACTTTTAATTCATGAATATTTCCATCATAAGTAAAGGCTGAATCACTAAAAGTTACCTGGCTTAATGGAGATGCTATTACATTAATTGTTTGATTCTGAGTCGAAATGTTTCCCTGACCGTCATCATAACTCCATTTAATGATGTAGCTTCCTACAGCATTGTAGTTTAAAGGGGCAGTGGTTGTACCATTTATAATTCCTGCACAGTTATCAGTAGCTGTTGGCACTGGAATCTGAGAAGATAAAATCGAACAAGTACTCGTAATGTCTGGTAGATTTGTTACATCAGAAACGGGTGCCGTAACATCCGGGGTTGTTATTATAGTAACAGAATTTGTTATTTGACATCCGTTAGCGTCAGTAATTGTTGCCGTATAATTCCCTGCAGCAAGTCCTGTTGCTGTAGCTGCAGTTCCTCCGGATGGTGACCATGCGTAAGAATAAGTACCAGTTCCGCCTGTTGCAGTAACAGTTGCAGATCCGTCAGCTGAGCCAATACAAGTTACATTCGTTTGCGTAACCGCAGCAGTTAATTGAGCTGGTTCAGTTATAGAAACGTTTTCAGTTGTACTACAGTTATTTGCATCTGTAATTGTTACGGTATAATTACCGGGAGACAATCCTGTTGCTGTATCTGCAGATCCTCCTGTAGGCGACCATAAATAAGTATAAGCTCCGGTTCCTCCGGTTGCAGTTACGGTTGCAGCACCATTATTTGCTCCGTTACAATTTACGTTTGTTGTTGTAGTAGTAGCAGTAAATGCAGCAGGTTCTGTTATGGTAAAAGTTTGTGTCGTTTGACATAAGTTGGCATCTTTTACAGTTACGGTGTAAGTTCCTGCGGTAAGTCCCGTTGCTGTTGCAGCAGTTCCGCCTGTTGGGAACCAAGAGTAAGTATAAGCTCCGGTTCCGCCAGTTACAATTACAGAAGCTGATCCGTTTGTTCCGCCATTGCAAGTTAGATTAATTTGAGATGGAGTAACTACAATAACAGTTGGTTCAGTAATAGTAAAGTTTTTTACAGTTGAACAACCATTAGCAGATGTTATTGTTACACTATAATTACCAGCTGTAAGATTGCTTGCAGTATCTGCAGAACCTCCTGAAGGCGACCACACATAAGTAAAAGGACCTGGAGCACCTGATGGCACTACCGTAGCTGAACCGGTATCTGAACCGTTACAAAAAACATCTGTTTGTGATGTGGTAGCAACGAGTGTATTGGTTGTATTAATAGTAAAGTTTTTAGTGATTGTACAACCATTAGCATCCGTAATTATAACACTATAGTTTCCTGCTGCTATTCCTGTTATTATTGCAGTTGTTTGACCCGAAGACCATGAATAAAAATAAGGGCTTACACCGCCACTAACAGTTACACTTGCCTGTCCAGGTAATAAACAGGTTGCATCTATTTGGCTTGTTGTAGCACTTAAGGTTGCAGGTTGACCAATAGTAATTGAATTCGATACAAAACAACCTTTAGCATCAGTAATTTTACAGGTGTAAGTTCCAATTGTAAGACCGGTTGCTGTTGGTGCAGTACCTCCCGAAGGTGACCATTCATAAGTATAGTTACCATTTCCGCCCAAAGGAGCTACAGTTGCTGTTCCGGTTGCTCCACCATTACATAATACATCTGTTTTAGTAATTGACGACATTAAAGGTGTAGGTTCATATATTGTAATACTTGCCGTAGTAGTACATGTATTTCCATCTTGAATAGTTACAGTATACGTTCCCTGGGAAAGTCCTGATGCAGTTGCAGCGTTACCTCCGGTAGGTAACCATAAATAGGTATATGAACCAACTCCTCCGCTTACAGTAACAGTTGCAGTTCCGTTTGTTCCTCCATTACAAGAAACATCGGTTTTTGCTATTGTAGGAGATAATGCAGAAGGACTACCAACAGTGACAGGTTGAATCAATATACATCCTTTTGAGTCTGTAATTGTACAAGTATAATTTCCGGCAGAAAGTCCTGTAGCAAAAGCTGCAGTTCCTCCAGAAGGTGTCCATGAATAAGAATAATTAGGAGTTCCTCCAGATACCGTTACGCTTGCAGTACCATTTGATCCGCCAAAACAGCTAACTCCTGTTGAAGCTGTAGTTGCAGAAAGTGCTGCTGCAGGCTGACTGATGCTAAAGTTTTGAGATGTCATACATCCATTATCATCGAATATCGTTGCAGTGTAATTTCCAGCGGATAAGCCTGAAGCTGTGGTTCCTGTCCCACCAGAAGGAGCCCAAGAGTACGAGTAAGAACCGGTTCCGCCCGTTACATTTACGGTAGCTGATCCGGTTGTATCTCCATGACAATTTACATTGACAGTTGTTCCTTGAAAAGCAGTTAATGGAGTTAAAGGTTGTGTTATTATAAATATTCTTGTAGTAAAACAATTATTTTTATCTGTAATTGTTACAGTATAAGTTCCTGCTATCAAATTTGAAGCAGTAGCTGCAGTTCCTCCAGATGGTGTCCATGAATAGGTGTAACCAGGCGTTCCGCCCGTTACAATTACACTAGCACTGCCTGTCGCGTCTCCATTACACAATATATCATTTTGAGATGTAGTTACCGCTAATGGAGTCGGTTTTACAAGTGTAAAAGATTGTGTTGCAGTACAGCCTTTTCCGTCTGTAACTGTAACAGTATAGGTACCGTCTGAAAGTCCGGAAGCTGTAATTCCTGTTCCTCCAGATGGTGACCATGAGTAAGTATAAGGTAAAGTTCCTCCTGTAACTGCAACAGTTGCAGATCCGTTACCGCCAATATTACAACTAGGATTAATAACTGCGTCCTGAGAAGCTACTAATGCTGGTGGTTCTGTAATTGTAAAGGCTTGTGTTACTGAACAAGAAAAAGAATCGGTAATAGTTACAGAGTAATTCCCTTGCGTTAAATTCGATATTGTAGGTGTAGTTGCGCCATTCGTCCAAAGATAAGAATAGGTTCCGGATCCTCCTATAGGAGTAACCGCTGCCGAACCATTAGCACCACCGTTACAACTTACATTTACTTGTGTTGGAGTAGGATTTATAGCTGTTACTGATCCTACTGAAATATTATTGAAAGTTCGGCTACATGCATTAGCATCAGTAACTGTAACACTGTAAATTCCTGTGGCAAGCCCTGAGGCTGTTGCGCCAGTAGCTCCATTTGACCATAAATAGGTTTTTGTCCCTGTTCCTCCTGATACAGTAATAGTTGCACTACCATTAGATGCTCCAAAACAACTAACAGCTGTTGTACTTGCGATTCCTGATAGTCCTGCTACTGGTCCGTCTACTGTAATTCCGGTAATAGTAGATGGGCAGCCATTATTATCTGTGATAGTAACGCTGTAAGTTCCTGCTGTAAGTCCGCTTGCAGTTGCACCGGTTCCTCCAGAAGGAGCCCATGAATAAGTATATCCTCCGACACCTCCTGATGGAGTAACTGTAGCACTACCATTACTTCCTCCAAAACAAGAAACCGGTGTAGTAGCAACAGTTCCGCTAACTGCGGCTGTAGGTCCTTCTACAACTATTCCCGTTACAATTGTACTACATAAATTAGCATCTCTAACCGTAACATTATAAGTTCCAGCCAAAAGTCCTGTAGCTGTGGTACTTGTAGCTCCGTTAGACCATAGATAGGTTTTTGTTCCTGTTCCTCCTACTGCAGTAACAGTTGCAGTACCATTAGAACCATTAAAACAAGAAACCGGAGTTGTAGAAGACGTTGCGGTCAGAGCGGTTGTAGGACCTCCTACATTAATATTTGAAATAGTTTTTGTACATAAATTACCATCTGTAATAGTAACACTGTAAGTTCCGGATGCAAGTCCGCTTATGCCAGATGTTGTTGCTCCGTTAGACCATAGATATGTATATCCGCCAGCACCTCCGTTTGCAGTAATGGAAGCAACACCAGTAGGTAGTCCAAAACAAGCTACTGCAGATGTTGAAGGAGTTCCATCAAGTACTGGTGGCTGAGTTATTAAGAATGGTCTGGTGATTTGTGTTCCTTCACCATCAGTAATTGTAACCGTGTAATTCCCGGCTGTAAGATTAGAGGCTGTTGCTCCTGTACCTCCAGACGGTAACCAGGAATAGCTATAATTTAGCGTACCACCAGTTACAGTTACAGAGGCTGAACCAGTTGGAGCTCCGTTACAAAGGACATTAACTTGTGGGGTTGCTGTTGTACTTAAACCTGCGCCTGTATTAAATGTTAATTCAGCACCATAACTGGTACCTGCACTGTTAGTAGCATAAGCTCTGTAATGAATAGTCGTTCCAGAAGGAAGTCCGGTAATAGTAGCACTAAATGATCCCGTTCCGGTTCCATTTTGAATTTTGTGATCTGCAATGGTTGGAGATGCAGTTGTAGCCCAAACGATTCCTTTTTGTACCATTGCGTCACCACCATTTAGACTTACATTTCCACCCATAAGTGCTGAAACAGCCTTAACACTTGTAGCTGTAGTAGTTGTAACTGTTGCAACAATAACAGTAGATACTGCAGGTACAGGGTAATTTGTAGGAATTATTCCTAAATCAAGAGTTGGAGTAGCAGCTGGATTGTGCAACCAATTCGCTGGATTATTAATGCTAAGTAATAAATTAGCAACAGTACCGGTTAAAGTACCATTGTATTTACTGTTAGCCAATTCAGGACCAGGTGCCGGAAATAAAGAAATACAAGTTTCACCATTAACTAAGCCAGGTGGTAAGGAACTTTCGTTTCCTCCACTTGCTCCAACTGCAGTATTCCATGTGGTTAATGGGTCGTAATCATTAAGATTATAATCTCCATGAATAGCTGCAATAAATGTCGGCGATGCAGGCTCCGGTCCTGTAACAGACTGATATGCGAGTATTTGGTCACCACCAGATAAATTAAAATTAACGCTTTGTACTATTACGACAGAAGACTGAGCAGTTCCTGTTATCGTGAAAACATCGTCTGTAGCCGTTTCAATAATAGATATTATTGTACCTGCAGGAGTAAAAGCAGGTACTGTCCACCGTAAATGTGGTTCAGTAGTACTGCCAGCCCAAGTTCCGTTACCCCATCCTTTTTCGGTTAAGAATAAGACTGTTCCTAAAGTCATATCTTTGAGGGTAATAAAAGAAAAACCATCATTCGCAGTTCCGGTTTGATAGCCAATAAAGGCTATATCACCTGGAGCCAGAATAGTTTGGGCATTTGCATTTTGTTGTACAAAGAATGTACATAAAATGACGATAAATGTGAGTAATTTTCTTTTCATAACATAAAATTTAGTTTAGTGACATAAATAAGCATTCTGCCAACCACCCACTTGATCAGGTTTTGTAAATGAAGTAATAGCTTTAGTAAAATGCCCATCATTTACAAATGTTTGGATCTTTTTAAAGTTTATATTGCTATTAGCGGAATCAAAATTTAATTGATAGATATGGTGGTTAAATAGTGTTGTGTTTGTATCCTTATCAAATTCAATATTTCCTCTGGGACCTGCAATTTCTAATTTTTTAATTTCTTCAATTAAAGAATTTATCTGAAGGTTGTTGTCGGTATTAAGAAGGATGTTTTTTAATATTAGCCCGTTTTCATAGCCTAAAATAGAAAATAAGGATGGATTCTCGGAGTATTTGTCTTTATACTCATTAGTAAAGTTCGTTGTATCAGTATCATTTTGCATCCAGGAACTTACTACGTAAAGTTCGTACTGGGTATTTTTATATTCTTGTAAAATTGTATCATTAATAAAAAATGGAGTTACATAAAAGGGATACTTTTGAGTAATTTTATTTTGGTTTACAAAATTGGCATTTTCCTCAGAATACAAACCACTATAGAAAGCAAAAACAGCATCCGGTTCATGAGTATTAATAAATTGATCCATATGTGCAGACTCATTTTCTCTGGGTACAAAAGGAGTAATATAATGTCCTGAAAAAAGATTTTTTTCTTTAAAACCATATTCAATTGCAGATAACATACCATAGCCGGAATCATAGAATGAGGTAGAGCTTACAATTTTTTGATAGTTTTTAGTTTTTAGATAATTGCCCAAATGATAGCACGATTCTGCTAAACCAAAAGAATTAATGTAAACTCCTTTATAAGTTTGCGTTTCGTAAGGCATCGTTGCTCCAATTTCTGCGGCAAGCAATAAAATATCATTATTCGAAGCATAATTATAAACTTCGGCTATGTTATGATGGCCAAAAAAGCCAATGATAATAGATACATCTTCCTGAAAATTTAATTTTTGTATTTTCTCAATTATCATTTTCTCATCTGCACCAATTCCAATACTTTCAACAAAAAATTTAACATTGAGATTATTAAGTTTTAAACCTCTCATAAAGTCTCTGTCTAATGTTGGATATTGCCGTGATTTTGGAATTAGAATTCCTATTTTAATAGTGTTGGCCATAAAAGGAGATTAAAAAAACAGAGGCACTATTGCCTCTGTTTCATTTTGAATTTATTAATTTCTAGAAGGAAAAACACCTGATGTAGCTATGGAATAATTTACAACCAGATAAGGATTTAGTATCGGAAATGGTTGATTGCCTCCAGCTATAGCGGTAGTACCACTAATTGTAGAGGTTAGACCGGCAATTTTATTTGATGTTCCTCCTGGTTCACTATATATGCTAGGAACATCACCAGCTGCAGCAAAAGTATTTTTACCGTTATCAGTTTCATTAGTTATTGTTCCTCCGCTTAATGCATTAGCTCCGGTAGTTATAGTAGCTTGGCCAGCATTTGTTCCTGACACAAGATTGTGTACGTGTCCCGGGACATTATTTATTGTTAATGTAATGTTTTCATTTCCGTTTCTTTCTCCTATAACGTAGTTACTTAAACCGGGTCCTTGTCCCTGACCTATAAGAGTTCTTCCTCTTAAGTCAGGTATAGCAAATGTATTTATTCCATCACCTCCATAGTATGTTCCTATTAAGGCATAAAGAGCACTGTTTTGTGATACGGACAAAAGTTGTCCGTTACAAAGAAGCCAGCCTTGTGGGTTAAAGTTAAATCCAAAAGCTAGAATTGTTCCTAGAAAAATGTCGCTCATAATTTTAAGTTTTTAATTGGTTAATGTTAGATTTATAAAAGGGTAATATGATTTTAATAGTACAACGTTGTATGCGTTTATATGGCTAAGTTACTTTGTGTAAAGTTTTTATTTACAGGTGTCTATGCCTGTTTTTGAATAATTGAAAACAACAGTGATGTTAATTCAATATTTTCGTTTAATTACTTAGTTTGTTTAATTCGATTTTAAAATTAGAGATCTATTACCTATCACAAGAAAAAGATGTTACAGAACAGTTTTTTTTTGTCATGAAATCTACTTTTTAGTGTCAGATGAATTTTACTGAATAAACAGATTCCTTTATCAATTAAAAAAGTAAATTTTATAGAAGATTTAATATTGGTAATGTCTTTTTTAAGGCTTGTAGAGATGGAGTTTTATTTGTTTGAGCGAATAAATTTACAAAAAAAAATAACGTAACTATCAGAAGCACAGGCTTTTTTTTAAGTAAAATCTTATTTAATAATAAATAGGGCAAATGGGTTTAAATTCGCTTTACGACTATATTATTTAATAATCACTAAAAATACAAACAGCATAAAAAAAGCACAAACTACTTTAATGTAATTAAAATACTGTTAAAAATAACTTCAAAATTGACAAGACTTCAGTATTTTATAATAATTAATGGTTTAAATTAAATTTCTATTTGTTTATTGCTGCAAAATGACAAAACTTCCTTAGATATTGCTTAGGATAAGGGATTATTTTATGACATCGACTAAATTTGTGAAGTGCGAAAAGGTATTATCTACATATTCATTTTTCTAATCGTATCCAATATTGGGTTCTTTCAGCAGTTTTATAAATTGCCAATATTAATTGAGCATTATAATGAACATCAGCAAAGGCAAAACGTGAGTTTTATCGATTTTCTGGAGATGCATTATTGGGGAGAAGATTTAAATGATAATGATACAGATCGCGATATGCAGCTTCCTTTTAAGCATATTTCAAGTGCCTCGTTTCAACTTGTTTTTGTACCTGCAGACAAACCTGCATTTTATATCCCTTTCAATATCGGATTTTCTGAGTTTAGGATTATTCCCTATACATCTAATTTGTATTCAAATCCCGCATTATTTTCGGTATTCAGACCTCCTATAGCATAATTTAATTTTCTAAAATTTTTATTGTGATCATGGCATTTGTATGTTTTGATCATAACATTATAATTTCAAAAAAATTAAATCATATTATGCTTAATAAGATCATTCAGTTCTCAGTTAAAAATAAACTGGTAATTGGCGTCTTCACCTTGCTTTGGATCATCTATGGCGTGTTTGAAGTTACCCGTTTACCAATTGATGCCGTTCCTGACATCACCAACAATCAGGTTCAGATTATTACAACGGCTCCGTCTCTGGGAGCAGAAGATGTAGAACGTTTAATCACTTTCCCCATAGAACAGGCGATTAGCAATATCCCACAACTTAAGGAAAGCCGCAGCATTTCTCGTTTTGGACTTTCGCTTGTCACTATTGTTTTTGCAGATGATACAGATGTGTATTGGGCACGTCAGCAAGTATCAGAACGTTTGCAAAAAGTAGAAATCGCAGAAAATGCCAGTATTCCTGAAATGGCGCCGGCAACTACAGGATTAGGCGAAATTTACCAATATGTGCTAAAGCCACAGCCGGGCTATGAAACCAAATACTCTCTGGAAGATCTTCGTACGATTCAGGACTGGACGATTCGAAGACAGCTTTTGGGAACTCCCGGAATTGCTGATGTAGCCACTTTTGGCGGAAAGCTAAAACAATATGAAATTGCCGTAAATCCGTCACGATTAAAAGCGCAAAACCTTACCATAAAAGAGGTTTTTACAGCATTAAGCAGTAATAACGAAAATACCGGAGGTGCTTATATAGAAAAAGGACCAACCGTACTTTATATCCGAAGTGTAGGATTGACCCGAAACATTAAGGACATCCAGAATATTATCGTAAAAAATACCCAGGCAGGAACACCAATCCTGATCAAAGATATCGCTGAGGTAAAAATGTCTTCGGCTATACGTTACGGAGCTTTAACGACGGATGATATTGGCGAATCTGTTGGTGGAATCGTAATGATGCTGAAGGGTGAAAATGCCAATAATGTTATTGTAAATGTCAAAAAACGTGTTGCCGAAATAGAAAAGATCTTACCAAAAGGTCTAAAAATAGAACCATTTCTGGATCGTACCAAAATGGTTGATAATGCCATTGGCACCGTACAGAAAAACCTGATCGAAGGTGCCTTGATTGTGGTTTTGGTATTAGTGCTTTTTCTTGGTAATTTAAGAGCCGGATTTATCGTGGCTTCTGTCATTCCGTTAGCGATGTTGTTTGCTATTATTATGATGAACACTTTTGGCGTAAGCGGAAACCTGATGAGTCTTGGAGCCCTTGATTTTGGGTTGATAGTCGATGGCGCCGTCATTATTGTCGAAGCCATATTGCACCATCTTCACAGTGCCAAAAAATACAAAGGAATTGATACTATTTCGCAAGACGAAATGGATAAAGAAGTTACAGGTTCAGCTGGCCGAATGATGAACGCTGCTGTTTTTGGACAAATCATTATCCTGATCGTGTATCTTCCGATATTATCATTAGAAGGAATCGAAGGTAAAATGTTCAAACCAATGGCGCAAACTGTTGCCTTTGCCATTTTAGGAGCTTTCATTTTATCGCTTACTTATGTGCCAATGGTAAGTTCTTTATTCATTAGTAAAAAAGTGAACCATAAGCCGAATATTTCGGACAGAATTATGGCCAAATTAGAATTCTATTATGAAATCTGGTTGTCTAAAGCATTAAAAGTCAGAAAAGGGATTGTTATTTCGGCATTTGTTTTATTCGGAATTGCCTCTTTATTATTCAGTCAAATGGGAGGTGAGTTTATTCCACAACTCGAAGAAGGAGATTTTGCAGTAGAAACCCGTTTGTTGTTAGGAACCAATCTTTCGACTACAACAGAAACAATTCAGAAAATTTCATCAGCCCTTAAGAGTAAATATCCTGAAGTCGAAAAAATAGTTTCGAGAATTGGTAGTGCCGAGATTCCTACTGATCCAATGCCTATTGAAGGCGGTGATATGATTATTGTTCTAAAGGATAAATCTGAATGGACAAGTGCTTCATCTTTTCCGGAACTGGCGGATAAAATGACTGAAACGGTAAAAGAGGTGGCTCCGGGAGTTACAACCGGTTTTCAGTTTCCGGTGCAAATGCGTTTTAATGAATTGATGACGGGAGCAAAACAGGATTTAGTTTGTAAAATTTACGGAGAAGATCTTGATAAATTAGCCCAATATGCAGAGCAATTAGGCGCAATAAGTAAAACTGTCGAAGGTGCAACCGATCTGTATGTAGAAAAAGTAACCGGAATGCCACAAATCGTAATTGATTATGATTGGGCCGAAATGGCGAAATACGGTATTTATGTCTCTGATATCAACCAAACCGTAAATGCTGCTTTTGCCGGAGCTGTGGCAGGAAGTATTTACGAAGGCGAAAAACGCTTTGATATGGTGGTAAGGGTAGAAGCAAGCGGACGAAAAGATATTTCTGATGTTCGTAATCTCTTAATCTCAACCCGTTCCGGAATGCAGATTCCGCTTTATCAGGTTGCCTCCGTAAAAGAAATAGAAGGCCCCAACCAAATTCAGCGTGAAGATGCCAAACGAAGAATTATTGTTGGTTTTAATGTCAGAGGACGCGATGTAGAATCGATTGTAGAAGAATTACAGAAAAAAGTCAACAGCCAGATCAAGTTCGATCCGGGTTATTATATTACGTATGGCGGTACTTTCGAAAATCTTCAACAAGCAAAAGCACGTCTTGGTGTTGCCGTTCCCGCAGCTTTATTCATGATTCTGGCATTATTGTACTTTGCTTTCAGGTCTCTTAAGGAAGGAATTATCATTTTTACCGCAATTCCGTTATCAGCAATTGGTGGTGTTTTTGGACTTGCCTTACGTGATATGCCTTTTAGTATTTCTGCCGGAGTTGGTTTTATTGCACTGTTTGGTGTAGCGGTTTTAAACGGAATTGTTTTAATATCTGAATTCAACCGAATACAGAAACACGGAGAAATTACAGATCCACTGCAAATTATTATTACAGGAACAAAAAACAGGCTTCGTCCTGTATTAATGACTGCTGCCGTAGCCTCGTTAGGATTTTTGCCAATGGCTTTGAGTAACGGAGCAGGAGCAGAGGTACAGCGCCCACTGGCAACAGTAGTGATTGGCGGATTGATAACAGCAACTTTGCTAACCTTATTTGTACTTCCGGCGATTTATTTAATGACGTACCATACTAAAGTATTTTCGAAAAAAATTAAAAAACATAAAATGGATAAACTGACTTTATTGCTTGTTGCTTTATTTATCACTGCTTCAGCCCAGGCACAACAAACGTCGATATCTCTTGATGAATCCTTATCGATAGCCATTCAGAATAATAAAAGGGTAAAATCTGCCCGACTGAACGAACAATCAAAAGAACAATTGCAAAAATCAGCTTATGACATTCCCAAATTAGCTATAGATGCTGATTATGGTCAGTTTAACAGCGGTGTCAATGATACCCGTTTTGGCGTGAGCCAGACTTTTGCTTTTCCAACCTTGTATAGCAATCAGAAGAAAGCGTTGCAGGAAAACTATAATGCCGCAAAAGCAGTATCGCAATTAACAGCACAACAGATCAAGTCAAATGTAAGAAACCTGTTTTATTATTATATCTGGCTCAACAGCAAAAAAGAATTGTTGGCTTACGCCGATTCTATCTACAGATTAATGGAGCAAAAATCAGATTTGCGTTACAAGGCAGGAGAAACCAATGTATTAGAGAAAAGCGCTTCGCAATCAGCAAGGCAATTTTATACCAATCAGCTTACAATGGTCAATAAAGACATTGCTATTACGCTGAAGTCCTTTAATACCATTCTTCAGGATAGTATAATTCACGTTCCGTCAGCGAGCAATATCAAGAACGATTTTACTCTTTCGTTAAACGAAAAGGCAAATACTGCTGAGCTTCCTCAGATACAACTTTCTAATCATGAAGCCGAAGCTGCCAAATGGAAGTGGAAAACTGAACAGGCCAAAATGATGCCGGACATTACTGTAGGATATAACAACCTGAGTATTATTGGAGCGCAAACCAGTTCGACCGGACAAGAAGTTTATTATGGCAGCAGCCACAGATTTAGTTATGTAAATCTTGGAGTATCAGTTCCGTTGTTTTTTTTGAGTCAGTCATCCCGTAACAAAGCCGCCAAAATTGAATATGAGAATTATAAAATGATGGCAGAAACGACGAAAATCGAAATGACAACAGAAATTATAAATGCTGTAAGCGAAGTCGAAAAATATAAAGAAAGCCTGAATTATTATGAAAACGAGGGACTCAAAAACGCATCGGTTATTATCGATGCCGCCAACAGTCAATTAGAAAACGGAGATATAGATTATCTGCAATGGGTGTTGGTAGTCAATCAGGCCATTACCATCAAAAATGAATATCTGGACAGGGTTAATGATTACAACAAAGCAATCATAAGTCTGCAAACCCTTAATAATTTATAATATAATGAAAACATATATCATCACAATTTTAGGTCTTTTACTTCTGGTTTCCTGTAAAGCAGATAAAAAAGAACAAGAAAGTAAAACAGAAACAAAACAACAAGAAAGTATCCAGTTAAGCGCTGAGCAGGTCAGGAATGCGGGACTGATTGTTGGGAATCCCGAAGAACGAAATGTAAAAGGAATATTGCAGCTTCAGGGAACGGTAACGGTACCGCCAAAAAGCGTAGTTACAGTTAGTATTCCGCTTGGCGGCTATATCAGAAAAACTGATTTAATGGCTGGAATGCATGTTAAAAAAGGTCAGTTATTGGCTGTACTTGAGGACATGCAGTACATACAACTGCAACAGGATTATCTTACGGCGAAAGAGAAATTTCAATTGGCTAAAAGCGAATACGACAGGCAAAAAGAACTGAATGCAAAAAAAGCAAGCAGTGACAAATTGTTTGAGCAGACAGCAACAGAAATGCAGACTCAACGTATTTATATGTCATCATTGGCACAGAAATTAGCCTTACTGAATATTAATGTAAAAACGCTTACAGCTTCGAACATTAGTAAAACGGTTGCTATCGTTTCGCCTATAAATGGGTTGGTTTCTAAAGTAAATGTAAACGTTGGTAAATATATGGCACCAACAGATATGCTTTTTGAATTGATGGATATGAGCGACATTGTTCTTGTAATGAATGCTTTCGAGAAAGACATTCATTTGCTTTCGGTTGGACAAACTGTAACTGCTTTTTCTAATGCCAATCCCAAAAAGAGATATAGCGCAAAGATTTCTTATATCAACAAGAGCCTTAACGATGATCGTGCGGCAGAAGTTATTTGTAGGGTAAATAAATACGACAGCTCATTAATTCCGGGGCTTTTTATCAATGCTGAAGCAGAAATTGAAAATGAAAAAGCCATTACAGTTCCGGAAGATGCAGTGGTAAGATGGCAAGGCAAGTTTTTTGTTTTTGCTGCGACCGGGAATAATAATTATAAAATGGTGGCAGTAGAACCCGGAACGGCAAGCGAAGGGTACCGTCAGATAAAATCTTCATTGATAAATGCATCATCAAAAATTGTAACAAAAAATGCTTACACACTTTTGATGACTTTTATGAACGGTGGAGATCAATAAAAGTTTAGTTTAGTTAATTGTGAAAGGGGGAATAGTTTTAATGCTATTCCCTTTTTTGTATCTCTTTATTTTTGAATCGTTCTCAACGCTTTTTTTAGAATATAAGCGGTTTCCTTCGTAGGACTTTTTCCTTGCCATTCAGCACAAATATCCAAAACAAATTGAGGTTTGGTTTTGCTGGCATCATTAAGCCAGTTGGCTACACTGTTTTGTACATACTTTGAGCTGTCAGATTTTAATGGTTCCAAAATAGGCAAACCTAATTCCGGATATTGTTTTAATTTCTCGATATGTTCACTCCAAACTCCTCTTGGGCGTGTTGCTTCACTTGCAAAACGTCTGATGTTTTCGTCTGAATGACTGGTCCACTTTGCTAGGATTACTAAGCTTTTATCCAGATTTTTGATTAAGGCAGATCGAATGGCGAGCCAGCATATTTCTCTCACCCCAAAATGTTTGTCGGCAGCAAAAGGCTGAATCTGAATCAGTATTTCTTCAATCGATAACTTGGTATTTCTGCCAATAGTATAAGTGGCCCAACAACGCACCAGATCTGATGGATGTGATTGTATTAAGATTAAAATTTCAGCATCATTTTCTAGTATTGCCAATTCCAGAAGACCGTTTCCTATAGTTTCATTTATGGTATTGACAGTTTGTTTTTTTAATGAGTCAATGCTTTCCAGAATAGGTTTTAAATAAACAGTTCGTTTACATTGCCGAAGCAGGTTTTCAAGCAATAATTTCTGATCAACAGATAACCATTCTGTTAGATTAGCAGTTTCAATTTCTCCTTTGTTCAATTGATTTAGAATGACTGCCGGAATATCCTTTGCAGAGCGCGATCCTTTACGTTTTGTTTCACTCATAATGATTGTAATAATTCATCAATATCAAGTCTGTTTCTATAATCTGCATCAGCATATTTATAGCATATCGACCCATCACAATCTATTACAAAAACGGCAGGAACGGGTAAGGTATTTTCTTTGTTTTTATTGAAATCTTCCAGGTTTATTCCCATTGCCTGATACGTTGGCAAAGCAAATTCCTGCAATTCAAAACTTATTCCCAGTTGTTTGGCCAGCATGTTATTTTTATCCGTTAGAACATCAAAAGTCAAAAGATGTTTTTCAATAATCTTCATACTTTCATCTGTACTTTGTGGTGAAACAGCTAAAAGAGTGACGTTTTTATTGGTGATTTTTGAAAGGTTTTCTTGCAGTGCCCTAAGTTCTAAATTGCAATACGGACACCAGCTTCCGCGATAGAAAGCAAGGATCATTTTGCCATTTTCAAGAATGTCTTTAGAATGAATCAAATGATTAGATGCGTTTGGCAACGAAAAAGGAATTATTTTATCGCCAATTTGCGCCATTTTATTTTTAATATTTTGAGTTTTTAAAGCTGCAATTGATCTTTCGAATATTTCTAATACCGCTACAGGTACCTGTTGGGCCAATTCATTATTAAGGCTTTCTATTTGCTTTGCCAGAGTATTCATGTCTTTTTAATTTGTTTATTTTTGTAAAGGTTTAAAATAGATTCAACATGAGCAATACCGCACAATTTTGTCTCATAGGGATAAAAAAGTCACTATTATGAAAACACAGGAGAAAGCAGCCGAAAATAAAGTTTGTCCATTAGAGATTGCAGTAAATTCTATCAGCGGAAAATGGAAAATTCCTATTGTCTGGCAAATAAACGAAGGAAAAAAACGCCCCAGCGAATTTTTGCGCGGTATTGGCAAAGTAGACAGGCGTGTTTTGAACCAACAACTGAAGGAAATGGAGCAAGACGGGATTTTGACTAAAGAATCTTTCAACGAACTTCCGCCAAGGGTAGAGTATTCTCTTACGGATATTGGAAAAAAATTAGTAAATGTTTTATGGTTGTTAAATGACTGGGGTAAATTATTGATTGACAATGAAAAGGTGTAGTTTTCCAGAACTAAAAGATTTATTTTTGTGCTTAGACCAACATCATATTAAAATTCGCATTCACGTAAATCTATGAAGTTCGTTATTTTAAGCATAGACGGCGTAATTATTGATCCTTAAAATATAAGTTTAGTCAATTATAAAATGGAAAGTTTTAAGAAGAAGAAGAAGAATTGGATATTCCTTTTATTGCCTGAAAAGTATAAAAATCTAGAATCCCTAACTCAAGCTGAAATCAGTTATTAATACATTATAATGTTCAATTTTTTGCCACTGGATCCAAAAACAGTTTTCTTGCTTTATTTTTGGGGAAACCTGTTTATTTGTGTACTTATATTTAGTTATTCGTTTTCGTATGCTACGATTGAGAATAAAAAGAAGTTAAACATTTTTGGATATGGAAAAATAGCACTTACGATAGGTTGGGTACTAATTTTTTTAAGAAATATAATTCCTGATTTCATTTCTATCAGTCTTGCTAATTCTATTATTTTGTGCGGATGCTGCTATGAAACCATGGCGATGATATCGATGCTCAAAACGAGATCAAAGAGACGTACTCGTTTGCAAATAGGGTTAACAATTGCGGCTATTGCAGTTTTTAATATTGCAACATTCTTAGACAGCCCGATAAATACTCGCATCTTGATTATGTCGATGGGAATATTTACGATTTTTTTACCCCCAACAATCAGTTATTTTAGAGAAAAAGGAAATAATCTTTTCCGAATGTTTTATTTGCTTTGCTACGCCGCGTTCGAAGTTTTACTTTTTCTACGCGGAGTTTACACTTATATCAACCCACAGGAATATTTTTTTTCGTATCGCTTTTTTGATAGTTTGTATAGTATTGGCTTGTTCTTGCTTACATTAATAGGAACAGTAGGATTTTTATTGTTGGTAAAAGAAAAACAGGACCTTAAAATCAAAAAACTTTTAAACGATAAAAATTTATTCTTTTCTATTATTGCCCATGATCTTAAAGGTCCATTAGGATCATCAGTTGCATTGTCAGAAATATTGGCTGAAGAAATTGAAGTATACAGCCGTGAAGAAATCAAGGAAATTACCAGAATGCTCCATGAGTCGAACAAAAATATTTATAAGTTACTTGAAAATCTTTTAGACTGGTCACGCGTACAAACGGGAATGATTGAGTATAGCCCGGAAAAAGTGATATTGAATAAATTGATCGAAGAAAATGTGGCACTTAATAGAAACACGGCATTAAATAAAAATATAACTATTAAGTTCGACTGGAATGAAATAATTGAAGTTGAACTGGATAAATATATGATTGATACGGTGTTGCGAAATTTACTGACCAATGCAATTAAATTTACAGAACAACAAGGCGAAATTAGAGTAACGATACAAAAGAAAAATCAAAAAGTAGAGGTATCTATCACGGACAATGGAATTGGAATTCCGGATAACATAAAAGAAAAACTGTTTAAGATTAATGCAAAAGTGATTCAAAAAGGAACAGAAAATGAAAGCGGAAATGGATTGGGATTATTGCTTTGCAGTGAATTTATAAAAAAACATGAGGGCGAAATTTGGGCTGAAAGCGAATTTGGAAAAGGCAGTACTTTCAAGTTTATCTTGCCGTTGGCGCGTATAAAAAGATAAACTCGAATTAAACCTTAGTCTTATTCAGAACGAGAATTCTTATGGTCTTGTTTAAGCAGTCTGAACTCCAAAAATATAACCTACCAATGCCGATGTTGCCATTGCAAAAGTACCCCAGATACAAATACGCAATACCGCTTTTATCGTTTTTGATCCTCCTGCTTTAGCGGCCAAAATTCCGGATAGTGCCAGAAAAAGTATCGAAAAACCATATTGATAGAACACCATATCTTTGATAGGAGCAAAAAAGGCTACCAGAACCGGTAGCAATCCTCCGGTAATAAAAGACGTCGCCGATGCAAAAGCGGCCATTAGAGGATTAGCCTGTGTGATTTCGTTTATTCCCAGTTCATCTCTTGCATGAGCTTCAAGCGCATCGTGTGCCATTAGTGCTTCAGCAACCTGTTTTGCTAATACTGTATTTAATCCTCTTTGAATATAAATATCCCTTAGTTCCTCAAGCTCCTCTTTCGGCATAGTCTCCAGTGCTATTCTTTCTCTTTTTAAATCGGCTGTTTCAACATCAGATTGTGAACTTACGGATACATATTCGCCCGCAGCCATAGAAAGTGCACCTGCAACCAAACCGGCTACTGCTGCAAGTAAAATAGGCTCTCTGGAAGCACTGGCAGCGGCAACACCAATAACCAGACTGGTTGTTGATAAAATTCCGTCATTGGCACCCAAAACAGCTGCCCGTAGCCAACCACTTCTATTGATATAATGATTTTCTGCCTGCATAGTTTTATTTTTTAATGTATTCGACTCTGAATTCTCCTAATGAAATTTACTTCAAAATAGCTTTGGTTATCAAAAGAAGAGCAATAGAATGATTCTAAATTTTGTAAAACGTTTTGAAGACTAATTTTAGTTAGCACTAAATCTCAGAATGTAAATCGAACGGAAAATATATCGAAATATAAAATACAGGTATAAAAAAAGTCCCCCAGTTTCATAAGGGTTGAAACTGGGGGACAATAAAAAAAATAAAACACAATCTTCTAGAACGAATATCTCAATCCAAGCTGCCCTTGGAATCTTGAGGCTAATTGATCTACAGTATAAGGTGTAGCCGTAGGTTTCTGGAAAGTATATGTTGGATCGCCAGTAGCAACTCCGCCTAAATTTCCTGATTTTGTTAATCCTAAGTTGGCTGTTGAATTGTAAGTGTTTGGAACGAAATAACTTCTTCCCCAGTCTTTATTGATAAGATTTCCAACATTAGCCATGCTAAATGAGATTTGGAATGTACCCACTTTTGAAACTTTTATTTCATCCATTAATTTCAAATCTGCCTGAATGTTCCAAGGCGTAGTATCACCATTTCTTTGAGTGAATGTTCCTCTTCTTGTTTTCAAATAATCATTTCCATTAATAAAAGCTTCGTAATCTGCTACTTGTTGCGCTGCTGTTGCAGATCGAACACCAGTAGAACTTACCCCAATATATTTAGCCGCTTCTGCTGCATCTTTAAAGATATAAGCCAATCCTGCTGCTTGTCCTGTTCCTGCAATGGTTGAGTTTACAAATCCCCATGAAAACGGATTTCCTGATTGCGCATTAAAATACACGTTTGCAGAGAAAGTATTGTTTTCAGCCAGTTTTACAGCATATCCTACATTAGAAACGATTCTGTGTTTGATATTAAAGTTAGAAGTTGCCAATTGAGGATCATTAGGAGTCAATGACTGATTCATCTGGAAGTTACTTTCCATAGAGTTACGAATTCCGTTTGTAACATCTCTTGAATCTCCGTACGTATAAGCCGCCATAAAGCTAAGACCAAAATCATATGTTTTAGAAACCATCTCCGTAATACTATATCTGTATCCTTTGTTTGTATTTGACAATAAATAAGCATTAGAAAAAGCAGGATTGATATTAGCGGCGTAAATTGGCATTTGGTGATTCGTATCATAAGAAAAATAAGTAGGGTTATCAGTCTTATTTACTTGTTGAAATTCAAGATCACGAATCACTTTAGTATAAATACCTTCTGTTGTAAATTTATATCCGTTAATGATTTTATCAATTGCAAGAGAATTTCTTAAAACAGCCGGCATTTTAAATTTATTGTCAACTAAATCTGCCTGTACCTTTGGTGTTGCATCATGATATCCGTTTAATCCGTTGTTGGCCAAAGGATCACCAGCTGCTGCAACCTGAGCAGGAGTAAGGTTGTTTTTATCGTAACTTCCGTAACCTACACCGTCATTATAATACGCATATCCTAACCATGCAAACGGAATTCTGCCTGTAAATACTCCTGAACCACCTCTTATAACAAGAGTTTTATCTTCGTCTACATTATAAGTAAATCCTATTCTTGGCGAAATTAGTGCTGTGCTAAAAAAGTTGTTACTAATCTGGCTTAATGGCGTATAACTATATGTTGTGCCATAATTAGGGTCAGCCGGCGAGTTTTGTACTTGTGGACTTAATTTTGGCTTATTTGGCAAATCAGTATAATCAACTCTCACACCAGGCGTAACTTTTAGTTTGTTGCCAATTCTAATCTCATCCTGTACATAAAAACTGTAAAGGTTTACTTTAAATTTAGCGTATGGATTATTAAAAATCTCATCTCTTGTAGAACCGTCAAAAGGATACGTTCCGCGAACACGAGTTGGAGTTTTGCTGTAGAAATCTGCCAGTGATTTGTATGAAACCCTTCCATTAAGAGCATTTACAAAACCGTAATTAATGTCGTAAAATTCGTTGTGAGTACCAAATAATAAAGTATGGTTTCCTGTTTTATAAGTAAGGTTGTCTGTGATTTCGGCTGTATTTTGTTTCATATTAAAAACAGTTGCTTCACGATCATTTCCTAAGAAAATTGTTCCTCCGTTATATCCAATTTCTGCCTGAGGAAACATAGCATTTCCTGATTTTGGATCACGATAATCTTTAATAGCTGAATAACTTGCAAGGAATGAGTTAGACCATTGACTGTTAAAATGACTTTTTAATTCTAAGACAGTACTGCTGGATTGGTTTTTTTGTGTAAAATCCATGCTTGAAAATCTAAAGTTTGCTGCGTCACGCTCTAAATTTGATGCCTGAGAAATTACTGTATTGTTTCTTAACGAAAGAGAGTGTTTGTCATTAATTTTCCAATCTAATTTGTTGAAGAATTTTTGGCTTTTTGCAAAGTTGTTGTAGGCACCATAACTTCCAGGATCAAATCCGTAGTTTGACTTAACGAAATTCGAAATTTGTTCTGCTGTAGTATTATCAACCAATGAAGTTAATTTTCCGTCAGAGTTTGTTTGTCCGGCATTGTAAAATAAAGGATCCGTTCTCTCTGCATATTCCATATTAGTAAAGAAGAATAATTTATCCTTAATAATTGGCAGGCCTAATCTGAAACCAATTTGATAATCACCAAAAGATTTTGGCATTTTAGAACCGTCACCTGCATTATTAGGACCTGTCATAGCTGAATTTCTGCCATAGCTATAAATAGATCCGGTCACTTCGTTTGTACCGCTGCGCGTAACGGCATTGACGCTTCCGCCTAAAAAGTTTCCTAATTTAATGTCATAAGGAGCAATATAAACCTGAATGTCCTGTATTGCATCAAGACTTATAGAATTTGATCGTGTACTGCTTCCAGGCATTCCTGATGTTCCTGACTGACCACCCAAAGACGGGCTAAAACCAATTGCATCATTGTTTATAGAACCATCGATCGTAACGTTGTTGTATCTAAAATTGGTTCCGGCAAAAGAGTTGTTAGAACTCTGAGGAACTAATTTTGTAACGTCCTGAATTCCTCTGTTGATTAACGGTAAACCATTAATTTTTTTCTCATTAATACTTGTCCCATTATTTTTTGAAGAAGGTTTTGAACCTGTAATAACCACTTCTTCTAATACATTATTATCTGTTTTACCAACCACAATAGCAGGTAAATCATTATCGCCTAATGCTAAATTTATTTGTGCATTAGAATAATCTTTGGTACCTGAACTTTTAATTTCTAATTCGTAAGGTCCGCCGGCATTTAAATTTTCGAAACTAAATCTACCTTGTTTATCCGTTACAGCTCTGTAAACTGCATTAGTAGGTAAATGTGTTAATGTAACCTCAGCACCAGTAAGTGGACTTGTTCCATCGCTAACTTTTGCAGATAAGGATGAGGTTGTAATTTGGGCAAAAATGTTTCCCATAACGAGAAGCATTAAAGCCGAAAAAAAGAGTTTTAGTTTTGTCATTGTTTTTTAGTTTTTATTTGACAAAGAAACTCTGTTTGTTTCGATCTGATTTAAGCTTTTTGTTAACTTAAAATCATAAAACAATTCATTGTTAACTAAGGATTATGAACGTGTTATTTTTTTAAAATCGCTTTAACTACTTAGAATCAACGCTTTGTGTAAAAATCTAAAAATAAGTAGATTAGATTTGAGTTTAAAGTAGATTAGAAAAAGATTAGAGTGTTAAGCAAATGTTAGCGATCGGTAAAATTGATAACTTTAGATATTACTATTCTAATGTAAAAATGTAAATATTTTGATATATTAAGACAATGATAATTTCAAATGAGCATAAAATTGAATAGCGTCCAGCTTTAGCGGGATGTCATTAAGTTCAGGGGAAATCTATAAAATTACTTTACAGTTTAATCAAGAAAGTAATTGGAAAAATCCGTTTTTATCAGCGTTTTCGCTTTAGCGAATCAGTAAAATCAGCGTCTAATTTTGACGCGGATATAATAGATTTACTTCGTAAATACGCGGATAAAAACGGATTTGGTTTGCAATAATTTTATTTTTAAAAGCTTAACTTAATGACATTGGGCTTCGGGATAGTGTGAACCCTCGTTTCTCGGGATGACAAGATTGTGCGTAATCAAAATTTACTATTAAAAATCCGCATCAATCCGTGCTTTCGCATTAGCGAATCCGTGTCATCCGCATGCCATTGCGCAAACTTATGGCAACGAGGGATCACACAAGCAGCTCGACAGAGATTAGCGATTTTGCTTGCGGAGTTTCTTGCGGAGATCCCTCGTTCCTCGGGATGACAATAATTATGGTTACTTTGGTTCTGCACAATCTGCGAGAAAAAAAAATAATTCTTTAAGGAAATACCAACGAAAACGAAGTGCCTTTTCCGAGTTCAGAATCTACTGTCAAATTTATATTATGAAGTTTAAGAATTTGCATGGTAATGTAAAGACCCAAACCCTGACCCTGAATATGGCGTGTATTATCACTTCTGAAAAAAAGATCAAAAATAGATTGTTTATCCTCTTCTGAAATTCCCGGACCCTGATCTGTAATTTTTATCATAAGTTTTCCTTCGTTTAAAAGGGCAAACACTTCTACCGGAGCAGGAGAGGAGAATTTAACAGCATTATCCAATATATTGTATAAGGCAATAAAAAGCATGTGTTTATTGGCGTGAACAGAAAGTAAATGTTCATGATCAGCAATAGCATTTACATCTACAGAAACCTTAGATTCAGGATATTCAATGGCTTTCTTTTCCAGAACATTCCATAATATCTCGTCTATTCGTACAGTTTCCATTTGTTGAGGTTCAGACAATTCAAGTCCTGATAATACAAGAAGTCCCTCCAGAGTAGCTTTAAGGTGCAGAGTATCTTTTCTTAAAGATTTTAGTATTTCCTCATATTGCTTGTTAGTTCTGGGTTGTTGCAGTGAGACATCAATATCACCAATAATAATAGTAAGAGGAGTTTTTAATTCGTGTGAAGCATTTTTCAGGAAATTATTCTGAATCATTATGCCACTCTCCAGTCTTTCCAGAAGATAATTAAAAGTGGTAGCCAATTCTTTAATTTCATTTTTACCGTTAGTTTGTGGTATTTCTAATCTCGAATGAAGATTTTCTGTTGTTATCGTATTTACTTTGGCTATAACTTCCGTAAAGGGACGAAAAGTTTGTCTTGCCAGAAATGTTCCCAAAAGATAATTTAAAGGGATTCCCACCAGATAAAATAAAATAAACATTAAGCCCAGTATCTCTACTTGTTTATTACCTGCACGATCAATTCCTGAAACTACAATGATAAAATCTCCCTGATTGTCAGTATAAAAAAGAGCTACAAATTGTCTTTTACCTCTCGTAAAAGTAAACAGTTTTTCTTTTTTGATATTCTCTAAGTCCTTATCGCTTAATTGAAAGTCAATTGTATCTTTTATATAAATTTTGTTGGTCTTAGCATCGTAAATACGAATAGACTCATTGTTTATTCGTTTGTACTGAAGTTCAATTTGTTGATAACGGGCGCTGTTCATCTCTTTTATTTCATCTTTTTCAAAATAAAAAAGTGCGGCAGTCATCGCATGATCTTCAAGATTATCAAAATAAAGATCTTTCATATGACTTCTAAACAAGAGGAAAGATCCGGCCATAAGAAGCCCGACTATAAAAGCAAAAAGCAAAGTAGAATTGACCGCTAATTTATTTTTAAGATTCATGACTCTTTTGTTTGAGCATATATCCTGTTCCTTTTATAGTATGAATTAAAGGGGTAGGGAAGTTCTTGTCTATTTTATTGCGCAAATAATTAATATAAACATCGACAGTATTTGATGTAGTATCAAAATCAATATTCCAGACCGCTTGTGCAATTGCAATTCTGGACAATGCTTTCTCACGGTTTTTCATAAAAAAAATCAAAAGCTTCAATTCCCTCGAAGACAAATTCAGTTCTTTCCCGTCCCTGGAAGCACTTTGTTCTTTCATATTAATTTCAACTCCGGCATAGGACTGAAAATCTAAAATTCCGGTGCTGAATTCAGCACGGCGAAGCTGCGCATTTATTCTTGCCAGCAATTCCTCGAACAAAAAAGGTTTTGCCAGATAATCATCAGCTCCGGCTTGTAAACCTTTTACTTTTTCGTGTGGCGTATCAAGCGCACTTAAAATAAGTATTGGCACAATAATTTTTCGGCTTCTTAAAACTTCGCAAACTTCAAATCCCGTAATATCAGGCAACATAATGTCGAGAATAATAATATTATAAGTATTCTCCATTACCTCTTTTATGGCATCAAAACCTTTTGTAATTGTTTTTACCTCATAGAGATGTTCCTCAAGTCCTCTTGTTATAAAGGAGGCAACTCTTGGATCGTCTTCGACTAATAATACTTTATTCATAACTTGAAATAATTGGCGTGTGTAATAGTATAAATTAAGTAATACAATAGAGATTTTGATTTTGTATTGGTCTTACTTTTTTGTCGTTTAATTCTAACAGCGTGTTCTCTATCATTTGAGCCATTGTATCCAGTGCGAGATCGTTAGGCTGTAATCCAAACGGATTTTCTAATTCATCGGCAATTGCCTCAAGCGCAACAAAAGTATATGCAATAAAAACAATTATAAAAGGAGTAATCCAACCCATTGTTTCTACAAAACCAAATGATAATAAAAAACAATAAATATAAACTGTTCTATGCAGCAAGACACTATAGGTATAAGGAATTGGAGTGCTGGCAATTCTTTCGCATCCGCCTACAATATCGGAGAGTTTATTCAGGTTTTCTTCAAAAGCCAATTGCGTAACACTGTCTATTTTGTTTTCTGATTTAGCAGTTTTCACCCAAATTCCCAACTGCCTCAAAATAATAATTGGTTTATATTGTACCGTTTTGAGCTGTTCAATAAAATTTTTCGGCAGCAATCGGTTCAGGTCCTCCTCCGGATCAGTTTCCCTAAGCTGATGCTTCAGGCTATATACAAATGCAATTAATAAATTAGTAAAATTATCACGTTTAGCTTCATATGCGGGATCATTAATAAAAGTGATACTTTGTCTGGCAAGCGATCTGGTATCATTTAGTAATGCTCCCCAAAGTTTTCTCCCTTCCCAGAACCGGTCATAACTTACACTGTTTCTAAAACCAAGGAAAATAGCAAGAGCAATCCCAAAAAGCGTAAAAATAGCCGGATTAATATGCAGATTGTATTTTATTAAATAAGGTTTAAAATAAACTACCAAAAGAGAAAACAGCAATAACAACAAAAGCCTGGGAAGCAATTGTGGCAAAACAGACCCTTTCCATTCAAAAAGCATTTTAAACCAGGTATTCTTTTTCTTGATAATCATTGGCAGTGACTAGATTTGTTGCTATAAAAGTAATTAAAAAGTAGAACCTCCTGCAAAAAATCAGTAAAGAATAGAATGAAAAGAGATATTAATTATTTCGACCCGTCTATTGCCAGCCAATCTTCAGTCCATTGATGTAAATTCTTTATTGTAGTTTTTAAATCTTTTCCTTTTTCGGTTAATGAATATTCAACAGTGGGAGGAACTGTTGCAAAAGCTTCGCGAATAAGAATTTTATGTTCTTCGAGACTTTTTAGTTCCTTAACCAACATTCGGGTATTGATTCCTGTAACAGAACGTTCGAGTTCTTTAAAACGTTTTTTTCCGTCGAGTAAAGTATAAATGATCAAAAAAGTCCATTTTCCTCCCAAAATTGCAAGAGCAGTTTGTATATCGCAAATTTTTTCAATTTCTTTTTTCTTCGTCTCCCTTGTGTCCATCGTATTGCTTTATATTATGTCTATAGTGTACAAAAGTGTACCTACTTGCAAAAGTAAAGTAATGGAGGTAATTTAGCAAGATCTTTTTAATAAAAAGAGATTTTTCAGCATTTTAAAAAGCTGTTTTTAAATACGTACAATTAAATATTTATAAAAAAAATGAAACTTTTAGAACCAATTACATTAGGGGCAATATACTTAAAAAACCGTATGGTCATGGCTCCAATGACCAGAAGCAGGGCAGATAATGAGGGTAATGTTGTACCATTAATGTCGCTCTATTATCAACAAAGAGCTTCGGCAGGATTAATTATATCTGAAGGTCTGAATATTTCAAAACAGGCCATTGGGATGCCTTTTACACCGGGATTGTATACCAATGAACATATAAAAGGCTGGACAGAAATTACCAAAACGGTTCATGAAGCCGGCGGAAAAATAATCGCGCAATTATGGCATAACGGTCGTGCAGCACATTCTGCGAATAAGAATGGCGAAAGACCTGTAGCACCTTCTGCAATTCGTATAGAAAATCAGAAAGCTTATACCGGTTTTGGATGGTCAGAATTTGAAACGCCTGATGAATTAACACATGCAGAAGTAAAACAAGTTATAGCAGATTATAAACAATCAGCAATTAATGCACTCGAAGCCGGTTTTGATGGGGTAGAATTGCACGCAGCCTTTGGTTATCTCCCCAATCAGTTTTTATCAGAATCATCCAATAAAAGAACAGATGAGTATGGAGGAAGCATAGAAGACCGTAGTCGTTTTATACTTGAAGTAATGAAAGAATTAATTGCGATCACAGGACCAGATCGTGCAGGCATAAAATTATCGCCAAGTATTCTCTATCATGGTATGTTTGATGAAAATCCTGTAGAATTATATGCTTATTTGCTGAAAGAACTCAATAAATTACCAATAGCTTATGTGCATTTAATGCAGCCCATGTTTCCGATAGATGAATTTGCTCAATATCCTAAAGATGTCGTCGAAGCTTTTGGAGATTTAATTCATAAGCCACTGATCATAAATGCAGGTTATACGCGTGATACTGCAGAGCAAATAGTTAAAGATGGTAAAGCCCAACTGGTTTCGTTTGGGGCTTTGTTTTTGGCTAATCCTGATTTGCCGGAAAGATTTCGTGTAAACGCAGATTTGAATAAACCTGATCCTGAAAAAATGTACGCTGGCGGCGACGAAAAAGGCTATACAGATTATCCTTTTTTAAAATAATAAACTTTACAATTAAACAAAATGAAATACAAAATACTGTTTTTGTTGATAGTACTGCTATCATTTAATATTACAAAAGCTCAAAAACCAAATAACAAAACGCATTATCAATCAAAAGATAAAGCTTCTAATAAAATTGCTACTGATACTTTATTCGCAGATCAGTATACGCAGGTAAACGGAATTAAATTGCATTATGTTACTTGCGGGTCTGGGCCTGCAGCAGACAAGGTGCAATGAAAGCAGGATTTATGCGATACGCAACGATTCTTGGAGACGGAAAAACAAATCGAGCTAATTTTAAAGGAAAATTAAATATTCCTGTTCTTGCTATTAATGGAGAAAAAGGCATACCCTACAAGCAAACATTTGATTGTATTAGAGAAGTAGCCAATAATGTAACAACTGATTTAGTTCCGGACAGCGGACACGCTTTGGGAGAGGATAATCCGAAATGGTTTACGAACAGATTAATTGAATTTTTTAAAAGTAAGTAAATATATTAGAATTAATTTACGATTTCATTCTTTGTAGTAATGAAGAAATATGTATCTTTCATTTTAATTTTTAAGAGAACATTTATTTTAATTACATTTATGAAGCTATTTTTTACTAAAGTACTATTACTTTTAATGTTCTTTACTATTTTTTCCTGTGAAACCAAAAAGCAAAAGGCTGATCCTAAACCATATAAAGCAGGTGTGATTTTATCTTTTGATGATGCTTATGTCGATGAATGGTATGAAGCTGATCAGGCTTTGAAAAAATACGGATGGAAAGCTACCTTTAATGTTTGCAGAATAGATTCTATTGGAGCGCCACAGATTAAAAAACTGCTCGAAATGCAAAAAGAAGGCCATGAAATTGCTGCACATGGATATCATCATTACAATGCTGTTAAGTTCGTTCAGAAAAATGGCATAGACGAATATATGAAGCAGGAAATTGATCCTATGATCATTTCAATGAAAAGGTTGGGATTTAATGTAAGTACTTTTGCATATCCTTACGGAGAAAGATCTGATGCCCTTGATAAAGCTTTATCTGATGATTATAAAATAATAAGAGGAAGAGCTTTTGGTGGTGAAGCTCCGGAGAAACAAGACAGTTTTTTTAATAATTCAAAAATTGTATTTGCCTTTGATATCGATAACAGCCACATTCATTTTAGTATTCCGTATGTTTTAGAATTATTGGATTACGCCAAAAAGCACAATAAAATTTTGCTTTTATGTGGACACAAACCCGTTAAAAACGTAACCGAAAATTATCAGACAAAAATAGAAACCTTAGAGTTCATCTGTAAATACATGAAACTTAATGATCTTAAATTCTATAAAACATCTGATTTAGATGATCTACTTCCGGAATAGTACAAAGGATGTCGCCAAAGTATATCACTAAAGATTGTCACAAAGGTTTACAACAAAGGTCTATAACAAAGTTTATCCGCAAAGTTTCATTTCGACCGAAGGGAGAAATCACACTCGATAATCGACAAAGATTAGCGACTTTTATGACGGAGTCTCTTGTGTGATTTCTCCTCTGTCGAAATTGACAAACCGGGTAAAACACTTTTGCTATTCGCTATAGGGTATAGGAGTAGCTAATTTTGTAACCTAAGGCTTTATCACTTTTGTCAAAATTCGCGGAATCTGGATTAGGTCATAATCATCAGTAAAAACAATATATTGATTGTGCCAGGAAGTAGAGAATTTATCCTTAAAATCCCGAAGACCCTTATAATGCGAAAATGATTTGACTTTTTCATATGCATATTTCATTGATTTTTCCTGTATGGTTTGCGGGTTTTCGATTCCGCTCATTGGTGCCAGACCAAGATCTGCATAAATAATATCTTTCGATTTAAGATAATCAAAAAGTGCCACCATCATAAAATCGATAATTCCATTAGGAGCATCATTTGTTTTGCGGATCAAATCATACGTGCCTTCATTTTTTGCATAATCCGGAATTATATTTAAGAAAGCAAGAATTTTACCTTCACTATTTTGAACAGTAATAATGGTTTGATTTTTTAGTTCTTCCCATAAAAAAATACCCTGAGAAAAAAGCAACTCTTTTCTCGAAGTTTCTTCAAGCCATTGGTCGCTTACAGCTTTAATTTGCTGCAGTAAACCATCCTTTATAGGGGGCTGGTTAATAATGGGCTGTAAACCAAGATCACTAATTTTTTTCAGGGAATTGCGGAGTGATTTTCTATTCTGACCCTCGAGATGAAATTCCCGCAGATCAACAACAGCTGCCTGCCCGAGGAAAAAATATTTTTTACCCAATTCAGTATACGTTTTTAAATTTGCTTCAGGTATACGATAATAAATGCTTCTTAATCCAAATTCATAGCAAAACTGGTCAAATTCTGTGATGCAAAGGGAGGTTTCCTGAGTATTACTGCCAACAGGATTTTCTAAAACAACTGCAAAATTTCCGGACAATCGATAAGAAATAAAGGCATTTTTACTTTTAGAAATAAAAATCAATTTATCGAAATACGTTTTAAAATAATCCAGGCTTGAGTTTCCGTAGCTGTTAACCAATTCAGTCGCAATTTCTTTTTCTTGCGGACTAACCGTATTCTTTATTATGGAAGGCTTTACCAGTGTATAAATTAGAAAACCGAAAGAAAGGAATCCGCTAATTTTGAGAGAGAGTAAAAAGTGCTCGGCAAAAGTTCCCGTTGGATGAAGATTGTCACTCCCAAACAGAAAATAATTCTGAAACGTATAACGGATAGATTCACTTAAACTAAAATCGATATTAAAGTGCTTTTTATCAAAGAAATAAAACCCTAATACACCATAAATCAAAACCGCCAGAATACTTAACAATGAGGTTTGCAAACCTATAATACCAAGCCTTGGATTGGTCTTGACGTAATATTCTTTTCTGGTTGCGATTAGAACACAAAGAACCAGAAAAGCAACGGTCGATTCTTCAAAATCTATGGCTTTGGTAAGATTACCTATTATAGAAATCACAGATAAAATCAGGGCAAACCACCAAGTCATTCGAAGTCCTTTTAGCATAAAAGCTGCTGTTACCAATAAAAATAATCCGGTGGTCAATACAAGATAATTTGATGCATGTATTGCTTCAAGAGGCAGGAAATCTTTAAGGAGAATAAGTCGGCTATTTATTGCAGGCGTCAAAACAGATATGATATTAATAATACCAAGAACCAGTAGAAGCAAAGCAGGCACAACACGAAGAAGCAGTTTTTGAATCTTTGAAATAAATATAATAACGCCGGCAAACAGAGGAAGCCAAAATTCGAAAACACGATAAAAAAGTGTTATGGCAACGGCTTCCATATTACTAAAACCATATTGTATTAACAGGTATCCCATAGAAACTTCGACAGCGCCTAAACCTCTCAAAAATGGAGAGATTATTAAAAAAATAACAGCAACAACATACGCCATTGCCGCAGCAAAAAGTGATGGTTCGAATTGAAGCGCTTTCATGGCAATATAAATATGTACAATACCAATAATATCAATAATCAAAGAGCATAATACGATCTTTAAAAATTTAGTTCTGTTTATTTTATGTTCTTGTAAATCAATTATAAAAGGTTCAATTTTAGGGAAACTTTTTAAGAGTAATCTATACAGTTTTCCTTTCTGAATTAAAGAATTAAACGAAAGTACCAGTAAAGGAATAATAACGATTACAAGACCCAAAACAATCCATTCATTGGCACTAACACTTCCTTCTAATAATGAAAAAAGAAAAAGTGGTATTGCCAGCAGGATTACCGATACGATACCCACAAAGCCGTAAATCGCTGATGCTAAATGAACATCTGTTTTTGTAGTTCCTTTTTTTAACAGCGTATCCGTAAAAAAGAACAGTGAGGTAATGCCGCCGGCAGGAATAAATACACTTATAAAATTGCGCTTTAAGAATAAGATATTTGCATCTTTCCAGGTGATTTTTGCACCAATAGCATCAAATGAAACGACGTACATTAATCCTTGAAGAAAAATATATATAAAGGTTACCAGAAAAGCGATAATGACCCATTGTGGCTGGGCTTCGGTAATACTGTTTTTTATTTGATAAAGCTCGTTATGTTCTTCTTTGATGAACCAAATACCGACAAAAATAAAAAAAAATGTCAAAATAACCTGGCCTGATAATTTTCCGTTTTTAGAGAAAAAAGTCAGCGCTTTTTTTTTGAGTAAACTTAAAGTGCTATTGGTGTTTTTTGTTTCTGTCATCGTAATATCACTTATTTGCTTTGATATAAAAATACTATATAAATTAATAGAGAAAGTAATTTTATTGATTAAAGATTAAAAAAAAGTAAGATATTTACCGGATTAATTGAAGCTTCAGACTTTTTTGAAGACGATCTTGTATTTCGTTTATACCTCAAATTATAAAAGATAATAACAATGAATTGAAAAAGGAGCGATTTTTCTACGATTAATAAACAGATCATTATAGAAGTCTAAATTGAATTAAATCAGATTTTTGACTTAAATTTATACAGTATTTAATTAAAATTATGGACAATAAAAAACAAGTATTTCAAACGCAAACTAAATTGCGTTGGAGAACTTTTCAATGGTCAACCAGATTGATTTTTTTTCTCCTCTTAATGTTGATTCCGGTTTTTATTATTACGCTCCAGAGAGGATTAAAACCTTCATTGCCAATATTAGGGAACGATACTTCGACACAAAAACTGGTAAATCCAAGTACACCAGTAGAACTTACTGCGAAGGAACTGATAAAATACAAAGGTTTTAATAGTTTTTTGAGATCAAAATCAAAAATGGAAAAGCTAAAAAAGCAAAGCGTAGGAATTGATTTTCCGGAAATTCGTGCTGCTTTTTATGTTGATTGGGATCCGCAAAGTTTCTTTTCACTTCAAAAGAATATTGGTAAACTCAATATGGTAATTCCGGAATGGTTTTTTTTAGATCCAAAAACAGATTTACTGCGGGTAGAAATTGATACGGCAGCTTTGAAAGTCATGAAAAAAGCAGGAATAAAAATAGTTCCTCTTATAAATAATATCAATGAATCTAAAGGCGAAGGAGAGTTTGACGGCGATATGGTTCATAGAATATTGCATGACAACGTAAAGAAAGAAAGGCTGATTAACGATATCGTTAAAAATCTTAAAAAATATAATCTTCAGGGAATTAATATTGATTTTGAGGAATTTAAAGAAAATAGCGACGAGCCTATAATTGCTTTTCAAAAAGAACTTTATGAAAAATTGCATCCCATGGGATTTCTTGTTACCCAGGATATCATGGCCAATGATGATGATTTTAATATAAAGGCATTATCTCAATATAATGATTATATGTTTTTAATGGCATATGACGAACATTATAGCGGTAGTGTGCCGGGAGCAATAAGCAGTCAAAAATGGACAGAAAGAATTCTGGATCAGGTTGCAAAAGAGATTCCGTCTAATAAAATTATTCTCTGTTTTGCGGGTTATGGTTATGATTGGGAAAAAAATAAAGAAGCTGTAACCGTTACATACGACGAGGCATTATCGCTGGCCAAACAATATGGTGCGAAAATTACCTTTAATGATAACAGTTATAATAACTCGTTTAATTATACTGACGGAAGAGGGAATAAACATCAGGTTTATTTTACTGATGCCGCAACTAATTTTAATACCATCAGGTTTGCAGATGAATATGGTACTGCCGGAACCGCATTATGGCGATTAGGTAGTGAAGACAGCAGGTTATGGCATTATTATAACAGAAGCCTGACGAATAAAAGCATAGCCAAAACCCCATTTGATTTTAAAACATTAGAGAAAGTGCATATGAGTTTCTCGACGCCTGATTATATCGGTGAAGGAGAAATTCTGAATGTGCTTACGGATCCTCAGCCGGGAAAAATTAATCTGCAGACAGATCCAAATGAATCAATTATTACAGAACAAAAATATGTAGAACTGCCTACAAAATATGTTATAAGCAAATTTGGGAATGTACATAAAGAGGTTATTCTAACTTTTGATGATGGTCCTGATCCTACTTATACGCCACAAATTTTAGATATATTAAAGCGTGAAAAAATTCATGCCGCATTTTTTGTAGTCGGACTTCAGGGAGAAAACAATATCCCGCTTCTGCAGAGAATTTATACAGAAGGGCATGAGATAGGAAATCATACTTTTACACATCCTAATATCGCAGTGGTAAGTAAAGAAAGAGCTTCTGCCGAAATGGAAACGACCCGATTATTAATCGAAGCGGTTACGGGAAGAAGTACCGTACTTTTTAGAGCGCCTTATAATGCTGATGCTGAGCCAACAACAGAAGCAGAGCTGCGACCTGTTGCATTAAGTAAATTGCAAAACTATTATACTGTAGGAGAAAGTATCGACCCTAACGATTGGGAAAAAGGCGTTGTTGCTGACAGTATTTATAACAGGGTAATTAGAGGATATGAAGCTGATCCGACTAAAGGAATTATTCTGCTTCATGATGCCGGTGGCAACAGACAGGCAACTGTAGAAGCTTTGCCCAGAATCATAAAATATTTTAAAGACAAAGGAATTCAGTTTACAACCGTTTCTAAGTTATTAGGAAAGACTAAAGATGAAATTATGCCAAAGGCAAAAGGAAATTTGGTAACCCTTGATAACATCATTTTTGATCTTGGATATTGGTTTGGTAATTTTATTACAGCCCTTTTCTGGATTGCTATTTTTTTAGGATTCATCCGTATTTTATTAATGGCAATTATGGTTTTCCTGAAAAAATGGAAAGATTACAAATATCCGTTAAGTTATACTATAGCAGGAGAACGTTACCCAAAAGTAAGTATCATTGTACCTGCTTATAATGAAGAGGTAAATGCCGTAAAAACACTTCATAACTTGCTACGACAGGATTATCCTAACTTTGATATTATTTTTGTCGATGATGGCTCAAAAGACACTACATTCAGTCAGGTAGATACAGCGTTTAAAAATCATGATATTGTAAAAGTGCATACCAAAGTAAATGGAGGTAAAGCCTCAGCACTTAACCACGGAATTGCGATAACTCAGAATGATTTTGTAGTTTGTATTGATGCAGACACCCAATTAAAAACAGATGCACTTTCGCAATTAATGAAGTGTTTTACCCTACAGTTTAAAAACAATCAGGTAGTAGGTGCCGTTGCCGGAAATGTAAAAGTAGGAAACGAAAATACCATGCTTGCCAAATGGCAAAGTATCGAATATACTACAGCTCAAAATTTTGACAGAAGGGCTTTTGATTTGATTAACGGAATCACGGTGGTGCCGGGAGCTATTGGCGCTTTCAGAAAAGAAGCGATCGAAACAGCAGGAGGTTTTACAACTGATACTCTTGCCGAAGATTGTGATTTGACGATAAGAATTCTACGAAACAACTACCGAATCGTTAATTGTGTCGAAGCCGTTGCCGTTACAGAAGCACCTGAAACTTTGAATGAATTCATGAAACAGCGTTTCCGTTGGAGTTATGGTATTATGCAGGCATTCTGGAAAAATCGTGACGCCTGTTTTAATCCAAAGTATAAAGGACTCGGAATGGTGTCATTGCCTAACGTATTAATTTTTCAGATCGTGCTTCCCATTTTTGCTCCATTGGCAGATTTAATTCTAATAATCAGTTTAATTTGGAATCATAACAATACAGACAGTCTTCATAAAATTGGAATCTATTACCTTGTATTTATGTTGGTAGATATGCTGGTAAGCGTAATTGCCTTTATTTTTGAAAAGGAAAAATTAAGTAAACTTTTTTGGTTGATTCCGCAACGATTTGTCTACCGTCAGTTAATGTATGTGATATTATTCAGAGCAATCAGAAGAGCGATAAAAGGAGAAAGCCAGAGTTGGGGAGTACTAAAGAGAACCGGAAATGTGGGGTCTTTAGATGGGTAGAATTCCCAGTCCTGAAGATTTTAATAAAAAAGCTGCGCAAATGTCTCTGACTTTGCGCAATTTTTTTGTTTTCTTGTCAGTTGTAAACTTGATAAAAGTCTCCTGACTTTTTATAAATTATCATAAATGGTTAATAGGAAAGATAAATCACTTAATTTTAAATTAAAAGAATAACCTACAACAATCTTTCTATCTTAAAATAAGCTATTTCTTCCTCATCTCTTATTAAATTATTCAATCGTTCAAATCCTGCTTTTTGCAATACATTTTGTGATCCACTATTGTTGAGATCAGTTATCGCTACGACTTCATTCGTATTTGTATGGGCAAAACTATATTGAGTTAGAGCTTTACAAACCTCTGTCGCAATACCTTTTCCCCAATATTGCCTGCTGAGTACATATCCAATTTCTATTTGGCTTGTATTGGGTACAAAAACACGGGCAACGCACATTCCTATAAAATTATTATTTGTAGTATCGAAAATCGCCCATCGACTAAGTTTTTTCTTTTCATAATTCTCCAGCAACTCATTAAACATCTCAGCATATCTTTCTGGCGAAGCCTCAGGAAGGTATTGTGTAACCTGATCATCTTTAAAAAGATTTAAAAATGTCTGTTGTTCGTGTGGTAAAAATTCTCGAATAATTATTCTTGGGCTTTGATATAAAGTAGACATTAACTATAATAGTATTAAGGTAAATGATTTGAGTTCTTTTTTAGTTTTTGCTGAAATGTAGAGCAGGATTTTCTTTTGTAAATACAGCCGAATTTAGAGAAAATAAATAATAGAGCAAAATTAATATGCTGCCCCGTTGTGCAGTATCATTATATTAAATTGTTATCTGGTTGTTTTGTAAAGGAACTTAGCTATTTTTGCACTTGAATTGTATTTATATTTTAGAAAATTTTAATCGTAAAAAGAGTATTTTATTTGTAGAACAAGTTCTACATGCGGTTTTATATTGTTCTACACAATGTTAATCCTGAGCAAGCTACTTTTGCAACTAATTAAAAGCATAAAAATAAATATATATTCAAAATATAATTGAAAATATGTAAATTGTTTATAGCATATTTAATGAATTAAAAGAATCCCCAAGTCTCTTTTAAATATTTGTTGCCGTTATAATTAGTGCTGATTTTGCTGCCGGATAAGCTTTGCTGTTTTTATTTAAGCCAGGTTTATTTTTAAGCGAACAACAACTTTTACCGGCATTAGATTTTAATCAGTAATACTGATTGAAATCCAATAAATAATATTTATTCAAAATGTAGTACATCATTCATGATAATACTTCAGATACCTAATTAAAACAATTGAATGAGTTATTGATTTTCTTCTTTACTCATTATTTTTTTATCATTTTAAAAATATAAATTTTGATTAGAAAGCATTTATTGAATGATACATTTAGTTTATTGAAACTAAAATTCAAACACAGAAAAATAATTCATTACTCGCTAATAGCTTTTGTTATTTTGTTGCAGTTAATAGTTGTAATTATTTGGTACAATGAAACATCAAATGAATCTGAAATGTCTAAGGCTTTGGATTCTATGACTTCTTTGAATAAAATATCGCAATATACGGGTAGAATAAATCATTCATTTATTGATTCTCAAAAGAATTTTAATGCTTATAAAAGTCAAAAAGATCAGGCTTCACTAGACAAATACAATGTTTCATTAAACGAAATAAGCCGTTTGGTAGACAGCCTGAGTTTGATTACTACAGATAATAAGGCATTTATGAAGATTCTGATGGAAAAGAATCGATCAGCATATACCATTGAATCCTTAAAAGCAGATATTGATTCTATTATCGAAACCCAGATTAATCCGTCTAAAAATAACACTTCGAAATCTTTCAAACTCAATAAATTTGAATATAAAAAGATTTTGGATAGTATTAAAACGGATTCTTATATACAAGTTGACAGTGTGTCAAAAAAAGGATTATTTACAAGATTAGGTAATGCTTTGGCCGGAAAAATGGATGTGCAAAAAGAACAGCTTAAGATTACGGTTACCATGAAATACAATGATAAAATGGTATCCGGAAGCATCGAAGATCAATTTGCAAATTTGTTTAAAACTACCAATAATTACTACGAAAATCAATTTCAGAATTTAAAAAAGTCATTTGCAAGTTTAAAGGATCAGGATTCAAAATTAACGGAGCTTAATAATAAACTGCTGAATTTAGAAGCAGAGATAATGCCTCATTATAATAAATCGTTAAACACGCTGCAAGACGACACCCAAAAACAGTTGCAGAATCAATACAATTCTAATAAAATAGTGAGAAGTTACACTATTGCAGTCCTGATAATATTGATGTTTATTATATCGATTGTACTTTTTAGTTTTACCAGAATGGCTTTTCAATATGAGAAAAGACTAACCATTGCACAAATTAAAATACGCGAAAGCTTAAATTTTAAAAATAGGATTATGGGAATGGTCAGTCATGAAATTAGATCGCCGCTTAGTATCATCTCTATTTACAGCAAAATGATAAGTTCATCGATAAAAGATCCTGAGATAAAAGATACTTTTAAATCGATTCAGTTTACCACAAACTCGTTGCTTCTTTTGGCAAATCAGATATTGGAATATTCTAAAGATGAAAATTATTTACCAAAATTAAACAACAAAAACTTCCATTTAAACGAAGAAATCAATCAGATCATTTACGCGATGACTTCATTGGTAGAAAGTAAAGGCAATAAAATTGAGTTTCGTTCTAATTTGGTTTCAGATCTTGAAGTTTATTCAGATCCTACAAAAATACACCAGCTTTTTTATAATATTATTGGTAATGCCAATAAGTTTACAAAAGACGGATTGATAGCAATTACGATTGATCCTGATAAGATTTCAGGTAAAAAAATTAATCTAAATGTTGAAATTCAGGACAACGGAATTGGTATTGCGGAAAATGATTTAAAGAATATATTCGAACTCTATTATCAAGGAACTGTTTCAGGAAAAGTGAATGATCTTGGAGTTGGTTTAGGACTTAATTTATGTAAAGAAATAGTCGAGTTATTTGGTGGAGAAATTAGTGTTCAAAGTCAGCAGGGTAAAGGCACAACGATTAAGTTCAATCTTATAATAAGTTTGGTTTAAAATTCAAAACAGAACGTTTATATTTTTGTACTTTACAATATCAAATAGTAATAAGAAGAGAAGAGCGCCGCAACAATTTTAATTTATGCAAATGAAAATGAAATCAACATCCAACAACTATAGTTTTTTAGTTGCTGATGACCACAGCGTGGTAAGACAAGGCGTTTCTCTGATCATAAAAGAGTTATTTTTGAATGCCACAATTTATAAAGCAGGAAATTTTAAAGAAACATTTGATATTCTAAAAGAGGTAAAAGTCAACTTATTAATTTTGGATGTGAATTTTCCTGATGGTAATAGCATAAATGTCATTTCAGAAATTAAAGCAATTCAGCCCGATGTCAAAATATTAATATTTTCGGCCTATGATGAAAATATTTATGCGATGCGCTATTTAAATGCTGGCGCTTCGGGATATTTGAACAAAGAAACGACAGAAGATGAAATGAAAAATGCAATCAATACCATGATTGCATCAGGAAAATATATTACCCAGAATATAAAAGACAAAATTTTAGATTCTTATATTTCAAAAAAGCCCACAAATCCGCTGGATCTTTTATCGAACAGAGAAATTGAAGTAGCACAGCTATTAATTAAAGGATATGGTAATCTGGAAATATTAGAACTTTTAAACATAAAAAAAACAACCGTTAGTACTTATAAAAACAGGATTTTCGAAAAGTTAGAGATTGACAATCTGGCTGATTTAATAAAGTTCTTTCAGCTGTATTATGACGAATAGTTCTCTCTGATTATCGCATTAACTGTTATCGCACAGTTTGTTATCGAATATTTATCAAAAACAGGAATCTGCCAGGTTCCTGTTTTTTTATGCCATAAATTTTTAGAATTGTAAGTTATTTTCTGTAGAAATAATTCTACACAACTCCGTGCATTGTTCTATAAAGTATTGATTTTATTGAGAGTATTTTTGTAACGTCAGGAAGAATAAGCAATTAAGAATTTAAAGAAAGAGATATATTTAATTACCTGTTAATGCCAAATTTTCCTGATATAAGAATAATCTTTTTGTTGTCGCAGACGGCTTTTGTTTGTGTTTTTGGACTTTATACAATGCAGGTCAATTTTATTTTTTGAGGGTGGCCGTCTGATCAACAAATAATCATTTTTAGAGCTTAGAAAAAGATAGAATTATAAGAATGATTTAAAGGAGAGAGAATATATGCCAGATTGAGATTTTATTAAAAGTAGGTTTAATAAAAAAATAAAGAAATCTCTCCTTTACTTATTCTGTAATACTTAGAAATTAAGGAATGTTATTTTTAAAAGATGAGGATATGGAATTCGATTTTTATAAAACCAAAAAAAATAAGACAGTAGATAAATTGAAATCTATACTATTGGACGAAATTCAGGACGCTTTTTTTGTTTTAACGATTTCAGCGCACAATGATTACGATATGCCATTTATAAGCAATTCGGCTTATGATATGTTTGAAATCCAGCATGAGGATATGTTTACCAATACAATACTTTCTGCCTGCAATCAAATTCATCATGAAGATAAGACCTTAGTCAAGCAATCATTGATTGATTCGATTAAAAAAAGGAAAAGCTGGAATACTATTTTCAGGGTATTATTGCCTGAAAAAGGTTCTTGCTGGTTCAAAATTACATCAAAAAGAAAAGTAAATAATGATGGAAGTATTGAACTGTACGGAAGAGTAACTGATATTACAGAGTTAAAGGAACAGGAATTAAAGTTTCAAATTTCAGAAGAACGTTTTAAGTTCGTTATGGAAACTTCAGTGTCAGGTATTTGGGATTGGAATATGAAAACGAATACTATTTATTATTCACCACAATCTTTTAAAATATTAGAATCAGATACTGCCGAAGTTTTTAATTCTCCTGAACAATGGAAGGAAATTGTTCACCCTGATGATCTGAAAAAATACTGCGAGGCTCTTGATAATCATTTTGAAAATAAAACACCTTTCTACGAAAATTTTCATCGCATACTTACATCTGGTAATAAATACAAATGGATTTTAAACAGAGGGAAAGTAATAGAACGCGATATCGATGGCAAACCATCAAAGATAATAGGAACTCATACTGAGGTTTCATCTCAAAAAGAGAAAGAGTTGGAGCTAATGAAAAAAATGGAGTTTTACAGTGAAAAAAGTAACAGGCTTTTGAATTTTTCTCACATTGTATCTCATAATTTAAACTCGCATGCTGGAAATTTTAAATTGCTTCTGGACATGATTGACCTCGAAGAAAATTTCGCTGATAAGCGCGAAACGATGAAATACCTGAGAACGGTTTCTAATGATCTTAACAAGACAATAGAAGATTTATCGCAAATAGTGAATATTCAGAATAATGATAAAATTATTGTTGAACCGCTGAACCTAAATGCTTATTTAGGCAGGGTTCTCAATATCGTTAGTGCTTATAGCCATAGAAATAATGCTACAATTATAAACAATATTCCTGCAGAAGCAACTATTAATTTTAATCCGGCTTATCTCGAAAGTGTCTTGCAAAATTTATGTACAAATGCAATAAAATATGCGCATCCGGAAAAATTTTTGATAATTGAATTCAATTTTTTTCTGGAAAATGAAAAGAAGGTATTGACCATAAAAGACAACGGACTGGGAATTGATCTCGAAAAATACGGGCATTTGCTATTTGGGATGTACAAGACATTTCATAATCATGAAAAATCGAACGGTATAGGTTTATACATTACAAAAAACCAGATTGAGTCCATGAACGGGAGCGTTACAGTAGAAAGCAAGGTTGGAAAAGGGACAACGTTTAAAATCATTTTTAATGATTAAGTGTTTTTACGATTTAGAATCGAAATTTAATATAAGGTTACACAAAAAATAATTTTTAAAATGGAAAAATTTGTAATTACTATAAATGCAAATGGAGAATATCAATTTGATTTTATAAACAATAATAACGAAGTTATTCTGAGTAGTGGAGAATACACCAGAAAATTTATGTGCATAAAAGGGATTGAATCTGTAAAAAACAATTCGCAGGACAATACAAAATTTAACAGAAAAACATCTCAAACCAATAAAAGATATTTCAATATAAAAGCATTCAACGGAAAAATTATTGCCATCAGTAAAATGTTCGATGACAAGAACTTATGCGATTTAGAAATGGAATCATTTAGAACAAAAGCGCCAAATACTTTAATAGAAGACAGATCAAATAGCAGAAAAGAGCCAAAAATTTACAGAAGGGCAGCAGTTGAAATGACGATTTAATAAATAAGTCCAAAACTTTAATTCAGCTGGAAAGAGTCCTGAATTTATACAATTTCATTTTTCTGGTCTTTAACAACTAAAGCATAAAAGTCTTATTATGGGGTTTTTATGTCCTATTATGACATTAATTGCGTTTATTTAAAAATACTTTTGTGCTTGTTTTTCAATAGCAGGTTTTTTGAAAAATAACATAAAGGAGTAAAATATGGCAATAGAAAAGATAAAAGTTTTAGTAGATGATGATAAAGGACATTTCTTAAAAATGTTCAGTAAAGAACTGACGGATGAATTTGAGTTTATGACAAACTCTTTTGCAGTTGACAGTCAAGTTGAGACTTTGTCTTTTGATCGTTTTATATCTGTTGTTTACAATAAATTGGAATTAATCGATTTTTTGGCATTAGAAAAAAAAGGATCAAATATTCTGGTATGTTTATTTAATAAACGCTTATATAGCAATACACCATTTATAGAAGAAATTAATGATTTGATTGTATTGGGCGGTTACAAAACGAAAAAAACAATTATTAAGGATTTAAAATCACATCTTAAAGAAAGTTATGATTCTAAAAACCAATCAAATAAAGTATTAACATCTGATTCGTATAAAAACCAGATACAATTTCATAGTTTTTTTAAAACGGTATTTTTTTTAATATAATCAGGGAGAAGAAATTCTCATTAAAACATAAAAAAACCAGTAAAGCCAACTTTACTGGTTTTTTTATATACAACTATTTCAGAAACAAAATATTAACTGACAATGTCATTCAAAGCCTGAAAAATATTCAAAGGATATTCGGCAATTCTATTGCACAAATACAAATACCATTCTTTACCATAAACAAAGTATAATTTTGTTGGATGACCTTGCTCTTTTAATTGGGCTAATTGCTCATTCTGAATGCCGTATAAACTTTCAAATTCATATAATTCTTTGCTCGGTTTGTATTTTTCAAGCATCGCAACTACTTCTTTCTGAATTAAATCATGATGCGTTGCTATGGCACATTTATAATTTCTTGACAATAATTGATCTACATAATATAAATAGCGTTCATCAAGTGCTGCTCCTCTTGGAATAGAAAAGCCCTCGGGAGTTTCAAAAGCCCCTTTGACCATTCTTATCCTTCCGTTTTGCTGGATTAAATCTTCAAAATCATCTTTTGATCGATGTAAATAAGCCTGAAGCGTAATGGAAACATTTTTATATTTTTGAGAAGCTGTTTTGTAGACATCAATTACAGCATCGGTTATTTCAATATTTTCTGCACTGATTGTTACTTCAATATTATCTTTTTCAGCCTCCTGGCATATTAAGTCTAAATTGTTTAAGCATAAATCTTTTGATAATGCTAAACCAATATGCGAAAGATCAAGAGAAAAAGTCGAGTTTAATTGTTGTTGTTTTATCTCTTGCGCTATCCTGATAAATTCATTAGATGCCTCGGTCGCTTCTTTTTCAGTTAGCGTATTTTCGCCCATGAACTCTATAGAAGTTTTAAAACCTTGCTTATTTTGTTCCTTGACCTTGACAATAGTTTCTTCTAATGTTTCGCCGCCAATATATCGATCAGCAGCTTTTTTAATTGTTTTGAATAAGATTTCATTTGAAAGAATATACTCTTTTGCTTTCTCATTTAGGGCGGCTTTTCGTAAAGCACTAGCACCCATTAGTAATAAATCCTGTTCCATGTTTATTTAGTTTGATATAATAAAAGTTAATAACAAAAGATGTTTGTTATGAGATAATTAATTGCAAATTTTCAGAGAGGATATTGTTGGTAATCATATAATACAATATCGTTAAATTGTGATTGTCGATTGCTATAAACAAATTTTACGCAGAACACATTCTCGTGATTGTCGCAAAGCAAAAAAAATATTTGATTTTGGGACATTTAAGCAGAAGAAAAAACATTAGATAAAGCTGCTTATTTTGATAATGTTCACGTCACAAATATAAAAACGTCCTATCAAAATACATCGCTTTTAGTTTTTTTATTTACATCCATTATTATTGATAAAGGATGAAAAAATCGATTTGTTTAAGAATGTAAATATAACAACATTTAGCGTTTTTGAGGACTATGTTTCTTACAATTTAGGATTTAAATGTTAAGAATCTTGTTATTTTTTTTGTGAGTTTGGGTCAGACTGCCCGATTTTTTGTATCTTAAAAATTCTAACAAATAAAAACAATGAAGACAAAATTACGAATTTCATTAATCAACATACACGGACTCTTAAAAGGTTCGGGTCTGGAGATTGGTAGAGATGCTGATAATGGAGGACAAACTAAATACGTTTATGAACTTGCCGAGTTTTTATCGCAACATGAAGATGTAGAGCATGTTCATATTTTTACAAGGTTAATCGATGACAAAAATCTATCGCCGGAATATGCAGTACCTATCGAAATCATTAATGAAAAATTAGACATAAGAAGAATTCCTTTTTTAGGAAAAAAATACAAACCAAAAGAGCAATTATGGGACGGTTTGGACACTTTTGTAAATGGAATTGTCCAGCATATTAAACTTCATGATATATTCCCAAATTGGATACATTCTCATTACGGAGACGCCGGATATGTCGCCAGTGAATTATCGACCATCTTAAATATCCCTTTTGCTCATACCGGGCATTCATTAGGTTTTCATAAAAAGAATAAACTACTTGAAAGCGGTTTGAGTGAAGAAGAAATCGAAAAGAAATTTAAGTTCACACAGAGAATTGCCGCAGAAGAAAAAACATTAGAATTATCTGAATTTATTGTCACTTCTACAGAGCAGGAAATTGAAACCTATAAACCCTACGTAAATTTTGAATTAGGAAAATACCATGCTATTTCTCCCGGAATTGATACCAGTAAATTTGTACCCTATTATCACAGAGAACAGGATTCTGATAAACAAATGGAAGAGGAGCAAAGGAAATACTGGGTTGCTGAAACGATTTCGAAGTTTTTAATAAATCCACACAAACCATTTATTTTAGCGCTGTCAAGACCTGATCGCCATAAAAATCTTCACACCTTAATCGAGGTTTACGGTAAGGATAAAGAACTGCAGAGTATTGCTAATTTGGTCATTTTTGCCGGAATTAGAAAAGACATTTCGCAAATGCCGGAATCTGAAAAAGATGTTTTGACAGATCTTTTGCTTTTGATGGATAAGTACGATTTGTACGGAAAAATGGCAATTCCAAAGAAACATGACGTAGAAAATGAGGTTTCGATTATTTATCGTTATGCTGCCGAAAAAAGAGGTGTTTTTGTGAATTTAGCTTTACATGAAAACTTCGGATTAACTGTAATTGAATCCGCTAGTTCCGGTCTTCCGGTTGTGGTAACTAAAAATGGTGGACCATCAGAAATTATTCCTACTTGCCAGAACGGAGAATTGGTAGATCCGTTGAATGAAAATGAAATCAAAAAAGCTTTACGAAATATCTTAACCAATGAAAGTCAATGGAAATATTACTCTAATAACGGAGCAATTAATATTCAAAAACATTATAGCTGGTTAAGTCATGTTAACCAATATGTTGAACTGGTCAATGAAAATTTATCACTGTCGTCCGGTTCAGGAATCAAAAAACAGCACTATCCTAACATAAATATCGAAAGACTTAAAAGAAAGGTAGAACATTTATTTGTTTCAGATATAGACGGAACACTTATTGAACCAAAATTAAATAATCCCGGTCTAAAAGAATTAAAGGAACATTTGATTAACCGGACTGAAAAGATGGCTTTTGCACTCGCCTCCGGAAGAAACCTGGCGCTGGTAAAAAAAGTAATGGAAGAAGAACAATTTCCTTTACCGGATTTTATTATTTGTTCTGTTGGGACCGAAATTTATTACACAAATGGTAAAGATTATATTCTGGACAAAGGATGGGCAAAATTTTTAGCCGGTCGCTGGAAAAGAGAAGATATTGTAAACCGTTTAAAAGAGATTCCGTGGTTGCGATTACAAGAACCAGAAGCCCAAAATCCATACAAAATCTCTTATTATTATGATAAAGAAAAATACAATCACGATCAACTAATCGAAGTTTTAGGCACAGGATGGTACAAAGTAAATATTATCCCAAGTCATGGCGAGTTTCTTGATTTTATTCCTAAAAGAGCTTCGAAAGGAAATGCGATTAAATTTTTATGTCGCAAATGGTCGATTCCACTCACAAATGTAATTGCTGCAGGAGATTCAGGAAACGATATTGACATGTTCAGAGGCGCTGTAAAAGGAATTATCGTGGGAAACAGAAGTTTAGAATTAGCCAAATATGAAACTACCAAAAGTATTTATGTGGCAAAAAGTTCCGCATCTGAAGGTATTTTGGAAGGATTAAAACATTACAAAATAATTAAATAAAATATGGTTGAGTTTGCGCCCTGTCCACATGATATTCAACAAAGATTGGAGATTTTTTTATGGCGATTCTTATTTCGCAAGAATGACAATGGCAGCTGCACTCGGCAAATTAAATAAAAGTATAGAATATGTATTCAGGTTCAGGTTTTAGTAATTGGGAAATAGGAGATGTCGATGTATTTATAGATGATAGCGGCGTGCATCATTTGTTTCATTTAATTATTCCTAATCACGATTATATTGCACATGCAGTATCAAAAGATGGTCTTTCGTGGAAAAGAGTAAAAAACGCTTTGTTCGTGGGAGATCCCGGAGAATGGGATGATGATATGCTTTGGACAATGCATGTTAGTAAAAACTCTGAAGGAGAAGGTTACGAAATGTATTATACAGGCTTAAAACGTCAGGACAAAGGAATTACGCAAAAGGTAGGGCGTGCAGTTTCTCCAGATCTAATTCACTGGACAAAAGATAATCAATATGGTTTGCCGCTTAGAAGTAATGCGCCTTATTATGAAAGCAGGGATAATAACCCGCGGGAATGGCTCAGCTTCAGAGATCCTTTTAAATACCAGTTTGAAGGAGAAGACTATTTATTAATTTGTGCCCGCAGCGCAGTAGGACCAACATACAGAAGAGGTTGCATTGGTGTGGCAAAAAGAGGAGAGAAAGGTTTTGTTCTTCAAAAACCGCTGCATGTAGCCTATGTTTATGATGATATTGAATGTCCTTGTGTGGTCGAAATAAAAGGAATGCACTATTTATTAGGTTCGATTCGCGAAGATATAAAAGTTCGTTATTGGTTCTCTCCGGATTTTAAAGGAGAATACCACGCTTTTCATAACAATGTATTAATGCCACAAGGCAATTATGCAGCACGAATTGTAAAAGAAGGAGATTATTATTTGATTTATAACTTTTACTTTGTTGGCGGGAATGTCAACACACTTCGCGTTATTCCGCCACCAAAACAATTAGATGTTGACAGTAACGGCAGATTATTATTAAAAACATATCACCATTGGAGAACGCTTTATCAAAGAACAATTTATCAGAGAAACTTACCAATTCCTGTTCCAATTTTGGGAAACCCATCGGCTAATTTTGTTGTGGAAAATGAAAATAAATGGCGAATTGGCTGCAGAAGTGGTTATGAAGTTTTTTGTTTTGAAAAACCTTCGGAAAACTTTGTTTGGGAAGGTACACTGGCTGTTGAAGGAATGGGAAAAACAGGTTTTGTTATCGAATGTGATGAGCAGGGAACAGCCTATTATATATCAATTGATTTTGTAAATGGCTTTGTGCAATTTAGGGCATGGGGATTTAATGAAAAGGATGTAAAGAATAATTTTGTTTTTGAAAACATTCAAACCAATCAATTTGAGATAGTAGAAAACAAAGAAATTTATTTTAAAATTATCCGCTACGGAAATTATTATGAGCTTTCTATCAACGAAATAGTCAAGTTAACGTTATTGGATTTTAAATATAGCGAAGGCAAAATAGGAGTATACGTTTGTTCTGCAATTGTATCTTTAAGTGATTCAAAAATTCATGTAATTCCGGAACCCGAAAACGAATATGCAACGGCAGATCCTAATAAATCTCTGGAAGAATTTAATAAAATAACGCAAAATGCATAATTTTAAAAAAAGTAATTCTCATTAATTTTTAATGAGAATTGCTATCTATAATGCTTTGCACACTTTGAATAAAAGTTTCGGTATTGTGTATTTCATTCTTAATGTAGATGTCATAATGCGATAGTTTAAATTGTTCGAGCATATCTTTTTTTAGAAATTTTATCATTGATTCAATAGTTCTGGTATCGTTTTCATGATTTCTTTTTAATTCGCGTTGTTTGCTTTCCAGATAAGCCAAAGTCTTTTTTAATCTTTGTACATTAATTTTGTCCACAGTTAAATCTTCTTAAATTTAATAAATAACGATAATCAGGAATAAGATAAAATTCAATATTTTTCCAAAAACGTAATAGTGAATTGAATTTATCTCATTACAAGACTATCGTTTCTGATAATTACGTTATAATTGACTTTTTAGTTTGAAATATAATTCAAAAAAGTTAAATATTTTCCTGTGAAACTTATTTTTTAATGACCTAACAGTTTGAATTTCTTTTGTTTAAGGGTAGAATAGAATAGCTTTTGTTTTCTATTTTATTTTGAAAAACAGCTGTAAAATAAGATCCTTCCGGATTTTTGAAGAACAATATTAGTAGTGTACTAATTAGAAAAGGAGATCAAAAATATTTTTTATACAAATAAGCCGTTTTTTCTTAAGTAAGAAAAAACGGCTTATCTTGTTAATTTGGATCAGTTATTTTACAACCGTAGCCTCCAGTTCAACCTTCAGTGTTTCAAAAAGGCTTTTTACCTCCAATAGAGTAGTGGCTTGCTTAATGCCGTGTTTGGCTACCCAATCCTGAACGATAGCAAAGTGCGGCCAAAGTTCAGATGTAGAAGTCGTGTAGATGTTTAGTCTCACAATTCCTTTACATTCATAACCGGCTTTGGTGATTACTTCTTCCAGATTTTTTAGAGCCAGAATTATTTGGGATTCCATGTTTTCATCACTTGAAATTCCATCTGCACTTATGGCCGTCTGACCGGAAACATACAACGTTCCTTCTGGATTTTTTACTTCAACAGCTTGCACGTAACTACGTTCATTCTGCCATTTCCACGGATTAATTACTCTCATTTCCATTTGTTTAGCTTTTTTTGTTTGCGCCAATACCGGCGTAATAGTTAATAATAGTAAGGCTAAAAATTTTGATGTTTTTTTCACGATTACAGTTTAAAATTGTACTGTAAAATTGTGAATAACATCAGGAATAGAGTCTTGATATTTCTCACGAATATGATGTGAGAAATGTCACATTAAGAAGATAATCTGCTCAGGGTTTCACGCGAAACTCCCAGATAAGATGCGATAAGACTTTTGGGAACGCGCTGAAATAGTGAAGGATATTGTTTTAAAAGCTGTTCGTAACGTTCTCTTGAGTTAGAAGTTTGCCACGATATTATGCGGCGTTGTGATCCCAGGAAACCAAAAGTAGATTTTTCGAGAAAAAAACGTTCCATTTTTTGCAATCCATCCCGTAGTTTTTTATAATCATCAAATGAACAGCAAAGAACCTCAGTATCTTCAAGACATTGTAGTGACATTGTAGCTTCTGTTTGTGTATAAAAAGCATAATAATCACTTTCCCACCAATCTTCCATAGCAAAAGAAACAATGTGTTCTTTTCCTGTCGCATCAGTATGAACTAATTTTAAAAGTCCCGAAATTACAAAGTAAGAATACTTTACAGGATCACCTTCCTGAATAAGGAATTGATGTTTTTTAAAATTTTTTGGGATAAAATGAGCAGAGACAAAGGAAAATTCCTCATCTGTAAGCGGTATTATTTTTTCAATATGTTCTCTAAGGTTTGCTCGCATAATCAGAGTTCAAAGTTATTGAAATTTTGGTTTATTAATCTAGTTAAAATTACTGAAAAATCAAATTGATATTTTAGTAAATTAATAACAATTTCTTAAACTAATGTTTATTAGTATGTTGATAAATAATATTTTATGGAGCAATTTTATGAATATTCGTAACTAATTAATATTTATATTTGAGAATGAAACTAAGTCAGTTAATTTAAAAATATGTACAATGGATAAAGCTATAAAACTAAAGGTTCGTAAGGAGTTGGATAGTCAACAACAGTTGAATATAATTAAATTAAAAGGTAGTTTAATTTCCAAAGGATATACCGAAATTATACACATCCTTGATCAGGATGATGAGTTTCATATTAATTCTTTTGCTACACCATCTGAAACTAATAATGAAGTTCAGGAATTCATTAAAGCATTTATCTGCAAAGAAAATCTAACAGATACCATCACAATTTTTAGATAGTATTTTACATGCTCATATGATCAATTTTTGAATAGAATCTTAATAAAACGGAAAAAAATAATAAGCTATTATAAAGTGTGTTTTTATTATATATTCAACTGATTTGTTGTGTTTTAAATTGGGAGAACTATAGTGAGTTAGTAACTTAAAAATACCCATCCCGCTTTTTGATCTCCATTTTCAGATGAAATAATATAATAATAGGTTCCGGTTGGCAACATATTTCCCTCTTTCCATTGTCCGTACCATTGTTTGTCATATTTGCCAACATAGTCATATACCTTTCTTCCCCATCGATTGTATATTTCAATGTTAGTTACATTAAAATCAGTAAGATCGAAAGTATCATTGACTCCATCACCATTAGGAGAAACTGCATTGGGAACACCGCATAAATTATTTGACACTTCGATTACTTCTTCAACCTCGCAAGATCCATCATTGACAGCAACTTTAAATTGCAACGGAAACTGTAATAATCCGTTATAATTTTCGCTGTATTCTGAAAAATCAAAAGTCGCATTATCTGATCCTACCGGATTCCCTTTGTCGTCAACCCAGGAATAACTATAATTAGTAGAAGAAGATGTGGTTTCGACCTTTATAAGATATCGATTGTTTACACATTCTTTTGTTATTGAATACGCGGGCGACGTAAAAGTTACTTCTACGGAAGCTGTTGTTGCGCATTGACCAGGAATAGGAGTAAAGGTATAATTACCACTATTGTTAGTAGTTGATGAACTCCAGGTTCCCCTAATTCCATTTGGAGATGTTGTCTGCAAAATTGGAGTAGTTCCGTCGCAGAAATTAAGCTTAGCAGGAAAATCAGGCACGATTGCAGGTGTAATGGTAACGATCAAAGTTACAATAGAAGCACATTGCCCCAAATTTGAAGTAAAAATATAATTGCCACTTGTAGTTGTGTTAATTACCGCAGGATTCCATGTACCCGAAATTCCGTTAGGAGAAGTCAAAGCCAGAATTGGTGGAATATCACTACTACACAATGTCAAAGTTGTACCAAAATCAGGTATTATTTGCGGATTTATGGTAACGGCTAAACTAGCTGTTGTCGCACATTGTCCTGCATTAGGCGTAAAAATATGATTGCCACTTGTTGTAGTATTGATTACCGCAGGACTCCAGGTTCCCGTTATTCCGTTAGGAGAAGTCAAAGCCAAAGTTGGTGGAATATCACTACTACACAAAGTCAAAGTCGTAGCAAAATCAGGTATTATTTGTTGATTTATGGTAACGGCTAAACTAGCAGTTGTCGCACATTGTCCTGCATTAGGCGTAAAAATATAATTGCCACTTGTTGTAGTATTGATTACCGCAGGACTCCAGGTTCCCGTAATTCCGTTTGGGGAGGTTAAAGCCAAAGTTGGTGCAGTATCACTGCTACACAACGGTAAACTCGTAGTAAAATCAGGAGTTATTTGTTGATTTATGGTAACTGCTAAAGTAGCAGTTGTCGCACATTGTCCCGCATTAGGCGTAAAAATATAATTGCCACTTGTTGTAGTATTGATTACCGCAGGATTCCAGGTTCCCGTAATTCCGTTTGGAGAGGTGAGGGCTAAAGTTGGCGCAGTATCGCTATTACATAATGTCAAAGTTGTATCAAAATCAGGTATTATTTGTTGATTTATGGTAACGGCTAAAGTTGCAGTTGTCGCGCATTGTCCTGCATTAGGCGTAAAAGTATAGTTGCCACTTGTTGTTGTGCTGACTACCGCAGGATTCCAGGTTCCCGTAATTCCGTTTGGAGAGGTGAGGGCTAAAGTTGGCGCAGTATCGCTATTACATAATGTCAAAGTTGTATCAAAATCAGGTATTATTTGTTGATTTATGGTAACGGCTAAAGTTGCAGTTGTTGCACACAATCCTGCATTAGGCGTAAAAGTATAGTTGCCACTTGTTGTTGTGCTGACTACCGCAGGATTCCAGGTTCCCGTAATTCCGTTTGGGGAGGTTAGAGCCAAAGTTGGCGCAGTATCGCTGTTACATAATGTCAAAGTTGTACCAAAATCAGGGATTGTTTGTTGATTTATGGTAACGGCTAAAGTAGCAGTTGTCGCACATTGTCCCGCATTTGGCGTAAAAATATAATTGCCACTTGTTGTAGTATTGATTACCGCAGGACTCCAGGTTCCCGTAATTCCGTTTGGGGAGGTTAGAGCCAAAGTTGGTGCAGTATCACTACTACACAACGGTAAACTCGTATCAAAATCAGGTATTATTTGTTGATTTATGGTAACGGCTAAACTAGCAGTTGTTGCGCATTGTCCTGCATTAGGCGTAAAAATATAATTGCCACTTGTAGTTGTGCTGACTACCGCAGGACTCCAGGTTCCCGTAATTCCGTTTGGGGAGGTTAAAGCCAAAGTTGGTGCAGTATCACTGCTACACAACGGTAAACTCGTAGTAAAATCAGGAGTTATTTGTTGATTTATGGTAACGGCTAAACTAGCAGTGGTCGAACATTGTCCCACATTTGGCGTAAAAATATAATTGCCACTTGTTGTAGTATTGATTACCGAAGGAGTCCAGGTTCCCGTAATTCCGTTTGGAGAGGTGAGGGCTAAAGTTGGCGCAGTATCGCTATTACATAATGTCAAAGTTGTATCAAAATCAGGTATTATTTGTTGATTTATGGTAACGGCTAAAGTTGCAGTTGTCGCACATTGTCCCGCAGTTGGAGTAAAAATATAATTGCCACTTGTTGTTGTACTGATTACCGCAGGACTCCAGGTTCCTGTGATTCCGTTTGGGGAGGTTAAAGCCAAAGTTGGCGCAGTATCGCTGCTACACAACGGTAAACTCGTAGCAAAATCAGGTATTATTTGTTGATTTATGGTAACGGCTAAACTAGCAGTTGTTGCGCATTGTCCCGCATTTGGCGTAAAAATATAATTGCCACTTGTTGTAGTATTGATTACCGAAGGACTCCAGGTTCCTGTGATTCCGTTTGGGGAGGTTAAAGCCAAAGTTGGCGCAGTATCGCTGCTACACAACGGTAAACTCGTAGCAAAATCAGGAGTTATTTGTTGATTTATGGTAACGGCTAAACTAGTAGTTGTCGCACACAATCCCGCAGTTGGAGTAAAAATATAATTGCCACTTGTTGTAGTATTGACTACTGCAGGATTCCAAGTTCCCGTAATTCCGTTTGGAGAAGTCAGAGCCAAAGTTGGTGCAGTATCGCCATTACACAATGTCAAAGTTGTAGCAAAATCAGGAATTGTTGGTGGAGTTATGGTCACTGCAAGAGTTGCGGTTGTGCCGCATTGTCCTGTATTTGGAGTAAAAGTATAGTTGCCACTTGTTGCAGTGTCAATAATGTTTGGACTCCATGTTCCTGTGATTCCGTTTGGAGAAGTCAGAGCCAAAGTTGGTGCAGTATCACTACTACACAAAGTCAAAGTTGTTGCAAAGTTTGGTGTTGTGTTGGACGTTACTAATAAATTAATAGTATCAGTAATATCTAGCCCACAACTATTAGTAGCTTTTAGCGTCAATACTATAGTTGTTCCACCCGCTGCAGTCGGAACTGTATAATCGGTTGTAGTTGTAGTTGATGGAGAAAAAGAACCCGACGACGCAGACCAGGCAACTGAAGTTTGCCCTACTGCAGTACCATTCAAAGTAATTGTTGCTCCTGCACAAGCCGTTAAGGTAGGAGGTCCGGCATCAACTGTAAAAGGTGGTACAGGTGCTTTACAACCGTTATTGGTGTAAGTGGCAAGTCCGGCTGGGGTAAAATTTACTGTAGCACCGTCAGCGGGAGTATTTGCCCCACTTGTATTAGTCAACATTGATTTGTCATAGGTAACAGTATCCAAACAACCACTAAAATTCATCACAAGCGTTCTCCCATTAGGAGGTGCGATAGATTGGTTGGCAAAGTGCCCAACAGTAGTTGTAGCATCTTGAAAAACCATATATATATTTTCGGATAAAGGACCAAATGAATTATCACTAGTAACCATCAGATAACTAGTAACTAATATAGCGGTTGCATTAGCAGGTAATATTCCTCCGGGAGGTTCTAGTATTTGTCCGCATCCGCCTGCAGCACTTATATCAGTATTTAATTGAGCGACAACAGCTGCCGTTGTCAAATCCTGAACAATGCCCTGCCAAGCATTATTGGGCCATGTTACTGTTAAGGTATTTATGTTTAATGGAGCACTACCAACTTTAAAGCGTACCATTTCGTTACGCCCTTCTTGGACCCCACAAGCATCAACCAAGATACTCTGGATTTCAAAACATTGAGAAAAAACGTTTGAACTACAGAAAAAAAACAATACAAATAAATAGAAATAAGGGGAGTGTAGAGATCTTAAATTCATATCAAAATTGGATTTAGTTGATAGTAATTTTAAAACAATAGTTAAATTTAATTTTTTTTAATTAATTATTAACAAGAATAAGTGTTAATTTATTGATTGTTAGTGGTTTTTGTGATTTTATGACATGAATTTAAGGTGTTGATCAATTATCTATATAATTTGTTAACGTCCGAAGTTTAGTACTGGTCAATTAACTTTTTAATGTGATATTGTATTTAATTCTTCATTTATTGCGATAAACATAAATTGCATTTGATAATACCTCTTCTTTATAAAGATAATTCTATCTTTGCACCAGATTTTGGTCTATTTTTTTAGTTTTTAAGAAAATAGTTAAAAGGGAATCAGGTGCAAATCCTGAACAGACCCGCTACTGTAAGTTCTACACAAGTCTTTAAACGTTACTAATGCCATTGTTCGCTGAGCCGGATGAGAAGGTTGTTTAAAGATGGAACAAGTCAGGAGACCTGCCACAAATCACATAGTTTAAGACTTTCGTGGAATAAAGTCAAACAACAAGAACTGACCTGTTATTTATAATGGGATTCTCTCTTATTGCTTTTGATTATTATTCTGGAGTTTATTTAATTAAATCAGTGATGTATAATACAAAAAAAATACTCTTTTTCATTTTTATATTGTTTGCTCCGTTTTTGCTTCATTCACAAGTATCAAATGATAGTTTGCGGGTTTTAAAAGAAGTAATATTAAAAGGAAAACCTTATCAGGAAGTAATTCCGGTACAGTCCCTTTCAGGAAAATTGCTCGAAAATTTGGCAAGTCACAACGTTGCAGATGCTCTTCGGTATTTTGCGGGAACTCAAATTAAGGATTATGGTGGTCTTGGCGGACTCAAAACAGTAGATGTCCGTAATATGGGAACACATCATGTAGGTGTTTTTTATGATGGGATACAATTAGGAAATGCTCAGAATGGCGTAACAGATTTGGGAAAATACTCCTTAGATGATATGGAATCACTGACGATGTATAACGGACAGAAAAGTGAAATTTTCCAATCTGCCAAAGATTTTGCCGCTGCTTCTACTATTTATTTAAGGACAAAACGTCCTGTTTTTGTTGGTACAAAAAAAACAAATTTATTAGTAAGATATAAAACAATGTCTATCAATTATATTGATCCTTCATTTAGGTGGGAGCAAAAATTGAGCGACAAAGTAAGTATGAGTGTAAGCTCTGAATACATTAAATCTAATGGTGAATACAAATACAGGTACAAAAGAAACAATCTAGACGGATCTGTTGCATATGATACGACTGCCACCAGACATAACAGCGATATAGAAGCACTACGATTTGAATCCGGGCTTTACGGAAAAATAAATAATGGTTCCTGGGATGCTAAAGTATATTATTACGATTCAGATCGAGGAGCACCGGGAGCGATTGTCGAGAATAAGTTTTCTGACGGCTTTAGACAGTACGATAAGAATTTTTTCGCACAAGGTACCCTAGTGAAAGATTTTACAGATAAATATAAATTTCAGGCAAAGGCAAAATATGCTTACGATTACACGCATTATGTGGCCAGAGACACTACCAATATATTAGGTGAAACGGTTACCGAAGGCGCACAATCAGACGACAGCTATTATCAACAGGAATATTATTTCTCAGCAGTAAATATGTACAGCATATTACCAACCTGGGATGTTTCGCTGTCTACAGATTTTCAGTACAACAAGTTAAACGCAACAAGAAGAGGGATACAAACCCAATTTTCATTTCCACAGCGATATACAGCGTTATTTTCTCTCGCAAGTTCTTACAGATTTGGAGGATTTAAAGTTTTGGGAAATGTTGTAGGCACTTATGTTCAGGAAGAAGTGCGATACAATGCAAAAGCTCCCGACAAACAAGAGTTTACGCCTGCATTATTTATAGGTTACACACCGTTTAAGCAATATGATTTTACTGTAAGAGCATTTGCAAAACGTATTTTCAGAATGCCCACTTTCAATGATTTGTATTATACAATGGTTGGTTCCAGTACTTTAAAACCGGAATACATGAATCAGTATGATGTTGGTTTTACTTATAATTTGCCAATAGAAAAAGGTTTTTTCGATAAATTATCTTTTCAGGTTGATGGTTATTATACCAATACCAAAGACAAAATAGTAGCAGCCCCAACCGGAAACTTATTCCGATGGATGATGACCAATATAGGGCAGGTAAAAGGACAAGGAATAGAATCTGTAGTGAATATGGGAATACATTTTGGTCAGGTAAATCTAGCCACAAATCTTACTTATACGTATTCACAAAGTAGGGATTATACAAAATTCGCAGGTTTAGAATTATCATCTTATGGAGATCAGATTCCATATACACCCTGGCACAGCGGATCCGGAATATTAAACGCTGATTATAAAACCTGGAATTTCAATTATAGTTTTATATATGTAGGAAAGCGATACAATGGTAATGTCAACAATATAAAAGTAAATGAAGTTCAGCCTTGGTACACCCACGATTTAGCGGTACAAAAATCTTTTGCATTTCAACAGTATAAAATGAAAGGATCAGTAGAACTTAATAATGTCCTCAATCAGCAATACGAGGTAATTTATAATTATCCAATGCCGGGCCGTACATTAAAATTTACAATCAGTATTGAGCTATGAAAAAGATAACAACAAAATTAGTCCTTAGTTTATTTATAGCCGTTGCTTTTGTTTCCTGCAGAGAAGAAGAAACAGTTTTTCCATCCTCAGATAAAAGCGTTGCTGCACCCAGAAGCGGTGGTAAAGTCGAAGGTTTTTATCTTCTTAACGAGGGTAATATGGGAATGAATCGTGCCAGTATTGATGTATTCAATTACAGAACCGGAAATTATACCACAGATATTTATTCAGAACGCAATCCTACAGTTGTCAAAGAACTGGGAGATGTGGGTAATGATATAAAAATATACGGCAATAAAGTGTATGCAGTAATCAATTGCTCAAACAAAGTTGAGGTTATAGACAAATGGACAGCAAAACGAATCAAGAAAATAGACATTCCCAATTGTAGATATGTAGCCTTTTATAAAGACAAAGCTTATATCAGTTCTTACGCAGGTCCTGTAGCCATTGATCCCAATGCTGAGATAGGTTTTGTTGCTGAAATTGATACAACATCATTAGAAATAAAACGAAAAGTAACAGTTGGATATCAACCTGAACAAATGGTAATACGTAACGGCAAACTTTATGTAGCAAATTCAGGAGGTTACAGAGTTCCTAATTACGACAGAACAGTTTCCGTTATTGATCTGGAAACCTTTACCGAAACTAAAAAAATAGATGTGGGAATCAATCTCTATGGTATGCAAATAGACAGCAGAGGAGATATTTATGTAAGTTCAAGAGGAGATTATTACAATACACCTTCTAATCTTTTTGTGATAGACAGCCAGACAGATGAGAAAAAAATGCAGCTTGATATTCCCGTTTCAGGAATGTGCCTTGTAGATGATCTGCTTTATTTTTATAGTGTTTCCTGGAGTTATCTCACCAATAGTAATAAAGTTACGTACGGAATTTTAGATACCAAAACAAAAAAAGTAATTAGTGATAAAGTAATCACAGACGGTACAGACAAAAAAATAATGATTCCGTATGGACTTCAGGTAAATCCCGAAACAAAAGAAATATACATTACCGATGCACAAAATTATGTAGTAACAGGTTATATCTATTGTTTTACTCCCGATGGAAAATTAAAATGGAAAACTACAGCAGGAAACATTCCGGCACATATCGCTTTTATAACCACAAATTAGAACAATAAAAACCACATTTTTTTAATCCTTTCCTATTACGTGCAATTGCATTTGTAATAAATACCCAATTTAAATACTATGAAAAAAAAACACTTTAAAATTTTAAAAGCCACATTGTCTTTAACTCTCTTACTGGGATTTATTGCATGTGGAACTGATAGAGAAGATGATCTGGGAATTATAGATCCCACCGTTATACTCAAAGAATCATATACAATTGATCGTTTTAAAGTACTAAATATTGTCCCGAAAGTTCCTGCCAACTCTCAATTGACATGGAGTGTAAATGATTCAGTAATTTCACAAAATGCCGAGTTGGATTTTATCACTCCTTATCTAAAGAATTATCCACTGACATTAAAGGTCACGACAAATGGAGCAGTAAAAACATATTCATCTTTAATAAATGTAACAAAAGAGCCGGGAAATTATAGCAAATACATATCAAATGTATTTGATTTTCGCCCTGCAATAGGTCAGTTTACTAATGGAATTCCGGAATATTTACCAGGAAATACCGAAGCAAATCTTATCAGCGCAGCAAAAAAAGCAATCGTTGGACCAAATAGCAGTATGATATCTTTAGGAGGTTTTGGCGGATATGTCGTATTTGGTTTTGACCATACGATCCCAAATTTGGATGGCAGGGATTTTAAGATTTTAGGTAATGCGTTTTTTGGAAGTGAAGCAAATGAGGAGCGTTTTGGATCTTGTGAACCCGGAATTATTCTGGTGGCTTATGATAAAAACAAAAACGGAAAACCCGATGAAGATGAATGGTATGAAATTGCAGGAAGTGAATATTTTAAAAATACAACAGTAAAGAATTACAGCATCACATACTTTAAACCCGATCCCAATAAACTACCCGTTGCAGGAGATGAGTTTTGGCAGACGAATATAGAATATATTAAATGGCAGGATAATCAGGGTGCTTCAGGATATAAAACACAAAATGCATTTCACGATCAAAGCTATTATCCATTATGGATTGCTGAAGCCTCGTACAGTTTAAAGGGAACAAAAATAAAAGACAATTTTTACGATCAGAGCGGTACAGGAAATTATTGGGTAGGTAAATCTTTTGATTTTGGATATGCTGATAACGCTCCAAATAATGATGAAGCATCTAATATCGATATTTCGTGGGCAGTAGATAAAAACGGAAAATACGTTAAACTTCCTGGAATAGATTTTATAAAAGTATATACCGGAATCAATCAGGAAGCCGGATGGTTAGGAGAAGTTTCTACAGAAGTTTCAGGAGCTTATGACCTATATTTTAAATAATCGAAAACCCCTTTACTAGTTTTAGTAAAGGGGTTTTTATATTAAAAGAAGGATCATTATAATTAATTAAAGTTGCTAATTTAACAATTCAGCAAATGAACTGACTTTAAAAGATATTTAAGTATAATCCCTGCAGGCAATGTCACTAAGTTAAGCTTTTTTGATCATAATTTTTACTTCAAAGTTGCAAAGTTTAAACACAATCTTATCATCTCGACGAAGGAGATCACACTAGTATTTCCGTTCAGATATTCGCCAATCTTTGTCGAGTTTCTTTTGCGACCTCTCCTTCGTCGAGATGACAATCTAGCGGATTCTGATAGAGTTATTGATATAGAAATAGTTAATCCGTATTCAGAAATCCTTTAACTTAATATTGTTGCCTGTAGGACTACACATGATTAACGAGCAACTTGAATTAATTATTTTATAGAGATTCAAGAAAAGAAAGATACTCTTGCGTGCTTTTTTCAATTCTTTGAGGAGAAGCATCATGCTCCGCACCATAAAAAGCAAACAAAGGTTTATAAGCCGCTTTGATATAATCAAAAGTAACTTCAAACGGAGTCGTAAGTTGTTCTAAAGTGTATTTGTATCTTCCGGTTTCGCTATAATCTTCCTTGTTAATACCGGCAGAAATGGCCAATGCAATTTTTTTTGCAGCAACCTTATAACCGCTTTTACTACCATAAGCCCATCCATGCGTTAGAACTTCATCCAGCCATTTTTTTAGTAAAGGCGGACTATTGAACCAGTAAAACGGAAACTGAAATACAATCGTATCATGGTTTTCTATTAATTGCTGTTCCTTTTCAATATCAATCTTTTCATCCCGATATAAGGCATATAAATCATGTATAGTGTATTGGTCAGGATATTGGTTCAATTCTTCGATCCATCTTTTGTTTATTAATGAGTTTTCAAGGTTTGGATGAATTATAATGATAAGAGTTTTCATTTTATAAGTATTAAAATTTAGAGATGCAAAGGTCGGGCTGATAAACAAATACAACAATAAGGGGCGAATTAATCATACAGTGATAAATTAATCACCATAATGAATCTACAGGAAAACTCTTTTTTGTCTTTACTTTTGTATTTCTAAAAGAGATAAAAGATGTATCAGCGAAAAATACCAATTGATTATAATTGCGGACTCAATGTAGCTATGGAAGTAGTAGGTTCTAAATGGAAATTTTGTTTACTGGATGAAATTTCAAAAGGGACAAAACGCCCCAAAGACCTTGTTAACGCTGTAAATGGAATTACAAAACGAGTATTGCAAAATCAATTAAAAGAACTGGAATTTCACGGACTTTTAGGAAAAACAATCTATACAGAAATTCCTTTGCGGGTAGAATATTTTCTAACAGCATCCGGAGAATCTCTTATGCCCTTGATTGTCGCTATTGATAAATGGGGATTAGAATTTGCACCTCAGTTAAAAAAGATTTTAGAAACAGAAGATTAAAAGATTAAATCCCTTCGAATAGCAGAGCTTATTATTTTTAAATAGTAGTAAGTTATTGATTACCTTTATATAAAACATATAATAAAACGTTTTATGGAAAGTAATTCTGACTCCGAAAATAGTTTTTGGAATTTAAGTATTGATGATGCTTATCGTAAGTTAGCAGCAAACTCAAAAGGACTGGATGATACAGAAGTTGCCCGAAGATTAAAGCAATACGGTCCCAATACCTTAAAAAATAATGCAAATACCTCCATGTTTATTCTGTTTCTTTCGCAGTTTAAAAGTCCAATTACCATTCTGCTTATTGTTGCAGCCATTTTATCAGCAGGTTTAGGAGATATTTCAGATACAGTAATTATTCTCTGTATCATAATATTAAGCAGTCTTCTTGGTTTTTGGCAGGAAAAAGGAGCAGCCAATGCAGTAAAAGAATTATTGAAAATGGTTACCTTAAAATGTCGGGTAATCAGAAACGGAACTTCAAAAGAAATTGCTGTCGAAGAAGTTGTTCCCGGAGACATTGTTACTTTATCAGCCGGAGATATTATTCCCGGTGATTGTCTTTTATTAGATTCCAAAGAATTATTTGTTGATGAAGCCGCTTTTACCGGAGAAACCTTTCCTGTAGAAAAGGAGAGTGGCGATCCGCTTCCGGCAAATACAGTACTTTCTAAAAGAAGCAATACCTTGTTTATGGGATCCAGTGTCATAAGCGGAAAAGCAACAGCACTTGTAATGGCAACCGGAAAACAAACAGAATTCGGTAAAATATCCACTACACTTCAGTCAAAAGCACCCGAAACAGATTTTGAACTCGGAATTCGCAAGTTTGGCTATTTGTTGATGGAAGTAACATTAGTTCTGGTCATTATTATTTTTGGTGTCAATGTATTTCTTAATAAACCTATTCTTGATTCCTTCTTATTTTCTCTCGCACTTGCTGTAGGTTTGACACCACAATTACTTCCCGCTATCATCAGTGTCAATCTTTCGACAGGAGCAAAAAGAATGGCAAAATTACAGGTTATTGTAAAACGTCTTTCTTCTATAGAAAACATTGGCAGCATGAACATTCTTTGTTCAGATAAAACAGGTACAATTACCGCAGGAAAAGTAAGCTTAAAAGATACATTAGACATCAACGGAAACCATAATGATAAAGTATTAGAATATGCCTGGCTAAATGCTTCCCTTCAGCAAGGGTTTAAAAATCCTATAGACGAGGCCATAGTTTTGGCTTATAAAGAAACAGCGAAAACTTTTACGGTACAATCAGAGATCCCGTATGATTTTATCCGAAAACGTCTTACCATAGTAGTCAAAGGAGAAAAAGAAAATCTGGCGATTACCAAAGGCGCTTTGAACTCTATAGTATCAATTTGCAGTCAGGCTGAATTGGCCGAAGGAAAATTATCCAATATTGCAGATTCTAAAGCATCAATCCAGGCGCAATATGAAAAATTAAGCGAAGCCGGTTTTAGAACTTTAGGTGTCGCATACAAACCCGTTAAAGATGCAGGTGATTTTAATCGCGACGACGAAAAAGATATGATTTTCTTAGGATTCATCACATTATTTGATCCTCCAAAACCAAATGTCGAAGCGATAATCAACAAACTGAATACACTAGGCGTAAAGCTTAAAATTATTACAGGAGATAATGCCCTGGTAGCAAAAAGCCTGGCGTTGCAGGTAGGGATTAAAGATCCAAAAATAGTAACTGGTGCCGAATTGCAAAAAATGACCAAAGCCGCATTAATGCATCAGGCGATTCATACCGATATTTTTGCAGAAGTAGAACCCAACCAAAAAGAACGTATTATTTCGATCCTGAAAAGCGGAGGTAATGTAGTAGGTTTTATGGGGGACGGGATCAATGATGCTCCGGCGCTGCATACCGCAGATGTGGGTATATCTGTAGATACAGCAGTAGATGTGGCCAAAGAAGCCGCAGATATTGTATTGCTAAGCCAGGATCTTGATGTTTTGACAAATGGTATCGTCGAAGGCCGAAAAACGTTTACCAACACCATGAAATATATTTTTATGGCAACAAGCGCCAATTTCGGAAATATGTTCAGTATGGCAGGAGCTTCGTTATTTCTTCCTTTTTTACCATTATTACCCAAACAAATTCTATTGACAAATTTGTTGACTGATTTTCCTGAAATGGCAATCGCAACAGATCGTGTCGATGATCTTAATATACAAGAACCGCAACGTTGGGATATTTCTTTCATCAGAAAATTTATGGTTGTTTTTGGATTATTAAGTTCTGTATTTGATTTTCTGATGTTTGGTGTTTTATTGTTTATTTTTCATGCCAAAGAAAAAGAATTTCAGACCGCATGGTTTATAGAATCAGTAATTTCAGCAACCTTAATCGTACTTGTTGTTAGAACCAGATTACCATTTTTTAAGAGCTTGCCCGGTAAATATTTGTCAATCGCAACAGCAATAATTGTATTGTTTGTTCTGGCATTGCCTTTTACACCATTTGCAGGATGGTTTGATTTTGTAAAATTACCCTTTATGCTTTATGTGTGGATGTTCTTATTAATAGCAACCTATATCGTATCTGCCGAGCTTGTAAAGCATAAGTTCTATAAAGTAATGATGAAAAAACATCGAAAACATCGATAAAGATTTTTGTGTCCTGACAGGTTTCCAAAACCTGTTAGGTATCCCATATCAAATTAACCAAATTTTATTACATTAGATTATCCCAACAGGTTTCCAAAACCTGTTAGGTATTCGTATATCGCAGTCTCAACGTTTAACTGATATTAAGTAATTAATAAGGGCCAATTTTCTTAGTATTTTAAAAATCGATTCAATACCTGACAGGTTTTGGAAACCTGTTAGGATCACCGGGTTTTATGAAATAATTTATCTTTTATTTATGATTAAAATAAGGTTTGCTTCGGTAAAAGCGTTAAAATAATCGTTATATTTGATATACTTATTCGTTTTAGCTACCATTACTATGAATAACGTATCAAATCCCCTTTATACAAATCCACAATACGCATAAAGCATTTTTTGTTGTCTAATACTCACGTTACAATTTATTTTTTTAATTTAAATTAAATTCAGGTATGAGATCATTTATGATAAATACTTTAATGGTGGTTTTTATTGTTCATTCAGTTTATGTTTCTGCACAAACGATTGAACAAAATAAGCTGCCAACAGTATGGAGTCTTGAACAATGTATTGCCTATTCAAAAGAGCAAAACATTCAAATTAACACATTGCGTTTAACAACAAAATCTACAGAACAGGATTTATTGTTATCAAAAGCCGCTAAATTCCCTAATCTTCTTGGGAGTGCGTCGCAAACATTTACTAATGCCAAAAATGCAGATGTAGTTGTGGGTGGTTTTCAGACACAAGCAAGTTTTGCAGGTAATTATGCTTTAAATTCCTCGATGGTTTTATACAACGGAGGGTATCTGAATAATGACATAAAACAGAAAGAACTTTTTATTAAATCAGCACAATTTAATGCCGAAGCTGCTGAGAATGATGTTACGGTGTTGATCACACAATCGTACTTAACCATTCTTTTAGCCAAAGAAAACAGTGTTTATTTGAGTGAGATTTTAGAAACTTCTAAAGCACAGCTCAAATTAGGAGAATTAAAATACAACGCCGGAAGTATTGCCAAAAAAGATTTTGTTTTATTAAAAGCACAAGTCGCAACAGACAATTATAATCTGATTGCTTCTCAGAACACCGAGCGCCAGAATATTTTGACCTTAAAACAGTTACTACAGCTGCCGTCAGGATATAATTTGAATATTCAGAAACCGGGAACTTTAGAAACTACTTTACCGGTTGTAAATTTAGAAGATGCTCAAAAAATAGCTTTAGAACAAAGACCGGAAATAAAAAGCAGTCAATTAGAAAAAGAAGCTGCTGATCTGGAATTACGAAAAGCAAAAGCAGGTTTTTTACCTACACTTGCAGCAAGCGGAACTCTGGCATCAGGATATTCGGATAATCAGAACACGCCATATCCTACACAGATCGACAATAATTTTTACCAGCGTTTGGGGCTTTCACTGACCATTCCGGTATTTAATAACCGAATAGCCAAAACCGGTGTCGAAAAATCGAAGATCGCAATTGATCAGTCCAAACTCGATCTTACCAATACACAAACCATACTTTCTCAAAAAGTAGAGCAAGCGTATATAAATGTATTGAATGCGCAATCTCAGTTTACGGCTGCTGAAGAGCAACTCGATGCGAACACAGAAAATTACCGAATCGCAAACGAACAATTAAGGTTAGGCGGAATCAGTACTGTAGATTATCTGCTGGAAAAGAATCTGTACATTCAGGCATTTCAAAATTTTATACAATCGAAATACAATGCGATCGTGAGTTTAAAAATATACGATTTCTTTAAAGGAGATCCAATCAAACTATAAAAAGAGCAAAATGAAAAAAAATAAATTAATAATCATTATCATCATTGGGTTGTTAGTTATAGGAGGTATAGGATACTTTATTTTTCATAAAGAGGGTAATAAAGTAGAATTGGTTACCGAAAACCCTCATTATGGAGATATCGCGACCAGTGTAACAGCCACAGGAAAAATTCAGCCCGTAGATACTGTCGCAGTAGGAACACAAGTTTCAGGTACAATACAAAAGGTATTTGTAGATTTTAATTCCGTTGTAAAAAAAGGGCAATTATTAGCCCAGATAGATCAATCATTATTGATGGCACAAGTAGAGCAAATTGCAGCCAATTTACAATTATCAAAAAATAACCTGAGTTACCAGCAATCTAATTTCAACAGACAGAGTGAATTATACAAAGCAGGAGGAATCAGCAGAGCCGATTATGAAACAGCAAGAAACCTATATGAAGTGGCAAAAGACAATGTAAACAGCGTTGCCGCACAATTAAAATCAGTACAAAAAAGCCTTTCGTTTACCAATATTTTTTCGCCAATAGACGGTACTGTTTTATCGCGAAAAGTAAGCGAAGGACAAACTGTAGCAGCAAGTTTAAATACGCCAACATTATTTAGTATCGCCAAAGATTTAACCAAGATGCAGGTTCAGGCATCTGTAGATGAAGCTGACGTTGGAAACGTAAAGGTGGGAGAAAATGCAAGTTTTACCGTAGATGCCTTTCCGGATGATGTGTTTAAAGGGACCGTGATCGAAGTGCGTTTGCAACCCACGATTTCATCAAATGTTGTGACGTATACCACTATTATCAACGCTCCAAATGATGATTTAAAGCTCAAGCCCGGAATGACGGCCAATATCATTATTTACACCAATGTAGTAAAAAACACCTTGCTGATTTCTGCAAAAGCAGTGGCATTTCAGCCTGATTCTACTTTAGGAAAGCAATTTAAAATCAGAAAATTGTCTTTAGGAAATGATAAAGGAAAACACAAAGAAAACCATAACGGTGGGAATGGAAATAAATATGGAAGTAACTCACAATCCAATAATAAAGCTCCGGATACTATCGATCATAAAAAGGCGATTGTCTGGAAAAGGGTAGGAGATTCTATAATTCCCAAACATATCAGAATAGGATTGGATGATGACATCAATGTGCAGGTTATTAAAGGAATAACAGCACAAGATGAAATTGTTACCGGAGTCAATTCCTTAAAACAATCCAAAAGCACCAAAGCAACAGAATCAAGTCCGTTTATGCCAAAACGTGGTGGAGGCGGCGGAAAAAGATAAATTATAATAGATTTTTATTTATAAAATCTATGTTTCTATGTGTTAAAATAATTATGCCCAAAGTATTAAATACATTGAGAAAAAATAAATTGTAATGGGAAAAAAGATTCTTGAAATACAAGACCTGAAAAGAGAATTCACGATGGGATCTGAAACCGTCAGAGCACTAAAAGGGATTTCTTTTGATGTTATGGAAGGCGAATTCCTGACCATTATGGGAAGTAGCGGTTCCGGAAAAACGACTTTGCTTAATATTTTAGGCTGTTTGGATAAACCATCAGACGGGAATTATTTATTAGACGGAGTCAACGTTAAATCATTATCTAAAAATGAATTGGCGGCACTACGTAATACCAAGATTGGTTTTATTTTTCAATCGTATAATCTTTTGGCGCGTACCTCTGCAATAGAAAATGTAGAACTGCCTTTACTGTATAATCCCAGTGTTTCTACAAAAGAAAGACGAGAAAAAGCCATTCATGCCTTAGAAGCCGTCAAGTTAGCAGATCGTCTGGATCACTTTCCCAATCAGCTTTCCGGAGGACAGCAACAGCGGGTAGCAATTGCGCGAGCATTAGTAAACGATCCGGTTATGATCCTTGCCGATGAAGCTACGGGAAACCTGGATACCAGAACTTCTTATGAAATCATGGCGTTGATCCAGGAATTGAATACACAGGGAAAAACAATCATTTTTGTAACCCATGAACCTGATATCGCTGCTTTTAGCAATAGAACTGTGACACTGAGAGACGGAAGAATAATGAAAGATTTTAATAACCAAAGCATAAAATCTGCCAAACAAATGCTCGCAGATTTTCATGTAGATGAAGATTATAAATATGAAAATAGCTAATCTTTTTCTCATCGCCTTAAAGGCTTTACGCCGTAATAAGCTTCGTGCATTACTAACCATGCTCGGAATCATTATTGGTGTAGCATCTGTAATTGCAATGGTTGCCATAGGTCAGGGTTCTAAAAAAAGCATTCAGGATCAACTATCAAGTATGGGATCTAATATGATCACCATTCGTCCAAACAGTAATGTTACTGCCGGAGCGCGTCTGGATATTTCGAGCGTACAAACGCTGACACTTAGTGATGTAGAAGCCCTGAAAAAAGAATCGGTACATCTTAATGCGATTTCTCCTGCCGTTTCCAGTAAAGGGCAAGCGATTAATGGTGCTTTGAACTGGCCAACAAGTATGCAGGGCGTAAGTGTTGATTACCTCAAAATTAGAGATTGGCCACTAAAAGAAGGGATCGCTTTTCGAGAATCAGATGTGCATACGGCAAATAAAGTGTGTTTGATTGGTCAGACCGTAGTCGATAATATTTTTCCGTATGGCGTAGATCCAATCGGGCAGATTATTAGGTTTAATAAAATTCCGTTTAGGATTATTGGGGTTTTAGAATCAAAAGGAGAAAATGCGTTTGGACAAGATCAGGATGATATCATTATTGCTCCTTACAGCACCGTACAAAAAAGGATAACCAACTCAATTTATCTTCAAAACATTTATGCCTCGACAGTCGATGAAAGTCAGACACAACTGGCAACAGATGAAATTGAGCAAATTATGCGCACAGCACATCGATTGAAAGCAAAAGATGAAGACGATTTCTCCGTACGAACACAAGCCGAATTAATCAATACTTTTAGTTCTACCAGTCAGTTATTGACCGTATTGTTAACCGCTATTTCAGGAATTTCGCTATTGATTGGCGGAATCGGCATTATGAATATTATGTATGTTTCGGTTACAGAACGAACCAAAGAAATAGGATTGCGTATGTCGATAGGCGCAAACGGAAGAGATATTTTATTGCAATTTTTAGTCGAAGCCATATTAATCAGCCTTACCGGAGGATTAATCGGGATTGTATTAGGAATAGTAGCTTCTGAGTTAATACAATTCTTTTTGCATTGGCCTACTTTGATTTCAGAATCTTCGGTGATACTATCTTTTCTGGTTTGTGCGATAACCGGTATTTTCTTTGGATATTATCCGGCATTAAAAGCATCCAAACTAGATCCAATTGAAGCTTTGCATTTTGAATAATGCTGAAAATTCTTATATTTGTTGTTTTGAATAAGCTCATTGAGAGTAAAGAAATAACACATAAAAACATAGATTTTTTTCTATTTTGAATAAAGATCAAAATAAGCAAATATTTGCTTCACATTGCTATGTGGTAATATTGAAAGTGAAACGGTCTTTTACAGGATTCTAAAAGCTATGTTTCTATGTGTTAAAATGATTACCAACAACAATTTGTATTTCTTTATTAAAAAAAGGGAATAAGAATATTTAATAATATAAAACAATAATTTTGAGTACAACAGAATTTTTTACCCGACTTATAATCGCTTTATTCGCAGGCTTAATTATAGGTTTTGAGAGACAATGGCATCATAAAGAAGCCGGATTAAAAACCAATATGCTGGTAGCAACAGGAGCAGCTACTTTTGTATTATTGTCTATAAAAGTTGCCGCAACAGAACCCAATATAGATGTTACACGTATTACGGCCCAAGTAGTTATGGGAGTTGGTTTTCTGGGAGCGGGAGTTATTTTTAGAGAAGGACCCAATTTACACGGCCTAAATTCTGCCGCCACAATATGGTGCAGTGCCGCAATTGGCTGTATTGCTGCATCAGGTTATTTTATTGAAGCTTTGATTTGTACTTTTTTAGTAACAACTGTGAATACTGTTTTAGAACCTGTAGATAAATGGTTGAGAAATAGGAAGTAGAGAATGGAGAATAGAATAAAGATTATAGAATAAAGAGGAAAGAATAAAGAGGATAGAATAAAGATTATAGAATAAAGAGGATAGTTTTATCTGGTAGGTGTTTTGTTACCAATATGTAAATCCTGAGGGATTATCTCTTATTGGTAATGTTTACGGAAGCACTTTTTAAGACAAACAAGTATTTGGTAAAATTTTTAAAATTATTTCCCCTTAAAAAGCTTCTCCAATACGGAAATAAAGTCCCCAATCTCCTTTTCCTACTGCGGCATCTAATCCTATATTGAATTTTTCGGTTTTAAAAGCCCTGTAGCGATATCCTACACCAGCTCCGGGATATAAACCCCAGTTAAAACTTGATGTGTCAGAACCGTAAATTGTCGCTACTCCTGCAAATCCAACCAATCCCATTTTTTTATTAAAATTATATCGGTATTCGCCTTGTATCGCCATAAGTCCGTCGCCACGATATTTCCCTTCAGAATATCCCCTGATATCTTCATTACCAATCGTAACCTGTTGTTCGAAAGCAATATTTCCTAAGCCAAATTTACCTGAAAATCTTGCGGCCAGTACATCTGTTCCGTGTCGCATTGGGAAATACGTATTGTACTCAGAAAGAATTTTATTGGCATTCACATCATTGCCAAACCATTCCGGATACGTAAGCCATCGCAGCTTTATTTTATCACCTTTGGTAGGATAATAAACAGCATCACGGGTATCATACATCAAATTAAATTGCAGGCCATTTGTGTGAGTCACAGAAGAGGGTTTTATGTCATCTTCATATTTTGTGTCATAATGCGCATACGCATAACCAATACCGGCGTATAAGGATTTTATAACCTTACGCTGCAGGATAAAGTTTACCATCGACGCTTTAGTTCCATAATCGTAAAAATCAGGTACGTCGATATCATCTACATAAAATTGTGCGTTTTGATTGCCTGTTGCGAAAAAAAGTTGTGCCCTCCAGCTATCTTCCTTAATGTACCATTTATTAAAAGAGGCAATAAAATAAGATTTGTTGGTACTATAAACGGCAGAAATACCGGATAACGATTTAGGCGAAATTGTATCTGCTTTGTTCACCTTGTACATCATCATTGGGATCGCACCAAACATAAATTCCAGAGTTCTGTTGTAATTAAGGTAAGGCATTATATTGAAATCAATATTTTTGACCTTTGGTTTAGGTGTCGTTGCTGTGCTATCAGCCAATTTTGTTTGAGACCATGCCAGAGAACAGCATAAGAATAGAAATATAAAAAATGAATTTTTCTGCATTGTGGATTTATTTTTAAGTTATGCATTATAAACCGGTAAATGTATTCTCAGAATGTATGTCAAAAAATAATACTGCTATGGTAAATTTTTTTAATGTATTGCTTTTACGCGATGCATTTTTTTAGGGTATGCCTTAAAAAAGTAAATAAAAAACAGGATTTCTTTCGCTTTCTCTATTTGTATAATTACATTTTGTAGTACTTAAAGAAAAAAAAAAATTTGTTAATATGACAAAAGGGTAGAAGTGCATAACAAGAAAAGCAGTTTTTAATATCGTTTTATTTCTTCTTTAGACGACTTTTAGATATGGCTTTATTAAGAAATAACGTGGTATTACCGGATGAAATTATTAGCGAAAAGTAAATTTTTGTAATCTTTTTTTTGCTTTGAATTCAGCTTTTAAAAATTAAATAAAAAAATATATAAAGCTACAAAAGTATGTATCTGTAAAAAAAAATAACGTATTGTAGTGTTGTAATGTTTTGATTTTGTGTGTTTTATTTGTTTTTTAAGAGCATTTATTTTTAACTGTATAAAGGGAGATTGCAACTAATTTTACTGCTTATTAAGTTCTGTTTTCTAAAAAATAAATTTAAACTCTACTAATTACATAGAATTTATATATATATTTGCAGAGTAGAAAAAATCTACGTGAACTTATCCAGAAAGACTGAGGGATTAGGCCCGATGATGTCTTAGCAACCTGTTACTCAATAAGGTGCTAAATCCTTCCGCTGCGGTGGACAGATAAGAAAGATTTCTTTAGAAAATCTGAGTAAGATCATTATTATTAAAGTCATTTATTTTTTAGAATGAAAACGCAACTAATATTACACGCCCAATCAGAACAACCTGAATTTTCGAAAGAGGAGAACCATGTCCACGTTTTCCGAATGCAATACACTTAGCTTTTAATTAACCAATCTCCTGTTTTTTATCAATAAAATGATAGGCCATTCTAAGAGTGGTCCGGGAATTTCTATGTCCAATTTTTAATTAACCCAACCAAAATGAAAAAAATCTTACTCAGCTTAATTTTTTTGTTTAGCATACTTCCCAGTGTGTTACACGCACAGGACCGAACGATCAGTGGTACCGTCAGAGGTTCTGATACCGGAGAACCGTTACCCGGAGTTACAATCATTGCCACAGAAAGTGGTAAATCTACTATTAGTGACGGAAACGGAAAATTTTCTCTTTCGATAACGCCACAAGACAATACAGTTTCTATCAATTATGTTGGTTATGAAACACTCGAAAAAAGAGCCGGTTCATCCTTTAGCAACATTCGGCTTAATCCCTCTAATACTGCTTTAAAAGAAGTTTTAGTCGTAGGTTACGGAACTCAAAGTAAAAAAGAATTTACAGGATCAGCCGCAAGAATAACCTCGAAAACAATTAAGGACATTCCCGTGCAAAGTTTTGAGCAGGCACTTATTGGTAAAGCTTCCGGAGTAAATGTTTCTACGCCAAGTGGGGTATTAAACGATCCTCCGGTAATTAGAATTCGAGGGGTAAATTCAATTTCGTTAAGTACTTCTCCATTAATTGTTATTGACGGGATACCGGTTAATTCCGGTGATGTTTCTACAACAAATTCAGTAGCCAATAATCCGTTATCCGATATTAATCCATCAGATATTGAATCGATAGATATTTTGAAAGATGCAGCGTCTACCTCAATTTATGGCTCACGTGCAGCTGGTGGAGTAATCTTAGTAACTACTAAAAAAGGAAAAGCAGGAAAAGCTAAAGTAAATTATGATGCCTGGGTAGGGATTACAAGAGCCACCAGATTACCTGACCTTTTAAACAATACACAATACGAAGACATTAAAAATGAAGCCGTACTGAATAGCAAAATATTAAGCGGAAATGAAAATAATCCTGCTGTAGCCTCAGCACTTTTCTTTCCGTCTTTCAACGCAGATGGTACACGTGTCAATACAAAATGGAAGGATCAGGTATATCGCGACGCGGTTTCTCAAAATCATAACCTAAGTATTTCCGGCGGAACAGACAAAACAAGGTATTTTTTCTCTACCAATTATTCTAAACAGGAAGGAATTACAAAAGATAATGAGTTCGAAAGAAAAGGAGCAAGGTTTAATATCGATCACGATGTAAACAGCTGGTTGAAACTGGGAGGAAATCTATCGTATAACAATACTTTCAATCAGGCTCAAAATACAGGATCATTAAGCAGCAGCGGTTTGTTATTGATTGGTGCAGCACGTCTTGCATTGGTATTGCCTCCAAACGTTGCAGCTTATAATGCTGATGGTTCTTATAATTTAAGTTCGACAGGAACTGCAAGTTCGGGAAATAACTTATTTACCAATACATTATGGCATCCCGGCGCCTTGTTTGAAAACAGTAAATATACCAGTTCAAACGATCATATGGTAGGGAATATTCATGCTACGATTACCTTTTTCGACGGATTTAAATTCGACAGTAATTACGGAATCGACAGATTAAGAGCCGAGAATATTACCTATTTAAGTCCTAATCTTGGATCTTCTGCATTTTCTACAGGTGGTTCTGCAACTAATATTGCTGCACTAAGAAACAATTACAATTTTACCAACAGTTTTACTTTCGACAGGCGTTTTGGAGCCAAACATCACATTGCAGCATTGGCAGGATATGATGTTCAGAAATATGAAAACTCTTCGTGGGGAGCCAATCAAACCAACGTTTCTGATCCTTTCTTTGAATACTATCAGGGAACATGGGGAACAATCAGGTCTTCCGGAAACAGCTTGTCAGAAAGACTTTTTCTTTCCTCTTTTTTTAGATTATCGTATGATTATGGTGGAAAATATTTCATTACAGGAAATTTCAGAAAAGACGGAAATTCAGCTTTAGGTTTAAATAATAAATACGGAAATTTTGGAGGTATCTCTGCCGGATGGTCCATAAGTGAAGAATCTTTTTTTAAAGACAGTCAAATTACAGATTATGTAAGTTCACTTAAACTAAAAGGAAGCTGGGGAAGAGTAGGTAACGGAAACCTTTCATCAGCGTATGCTTCACAAAATCTTTACGGCGCATCCATTTATGGATCAGCATCGACCTGGGCAATTTCTCAGGCAGGAAATGAGAATCTGGGTTGGGAAACCAGCGATCAGACCAACATTGGACTTGAAGCAGGATTTTTTAAAGACAGATTGCAATTTACCGCTGATTATTTCAATAATAATGTAAACGGATTGATCTTAAGTACTCCTCAATCACCTTCAAAAGGAATTCCCGGAGACGCCATTCTTTCTAACGTTGGATCAATGTACAACAGAGGAATCGAACTTGGACTTACCGCGACAATTGCAAATACGGAAGATTTTCAATGGAAAGCGTCCTTCAATTACACACACGTAAAGAATGAAGTTACAGCACTTGCCGAAGGAAACACAGACATTATTGGTTACACGCAGGTAACTACAGAAGCCAATAATATTACCAGAGTAGGATATTCTGCCGGAAGTCTTTACGGAGCAGTAAGCGGAGGCGTAAATCCGGACAACGGGCGCAGAATTTTCATCAATAAAAATGGAGAAAAAGTACAATACAGTGCCGCAGTGCCATCAGGGCAAAGCAACTGGACGTATTTAGACGGAAGAACTGCGGCGGCCATTACAGTTGCAGATTATCAAGTTTTGGGTAATGCATTACCGGTTTGGTACGGAGGTTTAACAAATGTATTTCAATACAAAGCATTTGACTTTACGGTTGGTTTCACGTATTCAGGAGGTAATAAAGTAATGAATAATACCAGAGGAACACTTTTAGACCAGCGTTTTTACAACAACTCTACGGATGTTCTGAACCGTTGGACAACTCCGGGGCAGGTAACTGATATTCCTAAATTAGTTTATAACGACGTTATTTCGAATGGTTCAAGTGGTTTTGCAATTTCTGAGAATGCCGAAAAAGCAGATTTCTTAAGATTACAGCAATTGGCGGTTGGTTTTTCACTTCCCAAAAAAATCCTTGAAAAAGCACAATTATCTTCTATCAGGGTTTATGCGCAGGCAACCAATCTTTTCCTGATTACTTCTTATACGGGATCAGATCCGGAAACCTCCTCAAACGGAGCATCAACAACTTCTATGGGAGTCGAGAAAAATTCTGTAGGGCAGGGAAGAACGTTCACATTTGGTCTTAACGTCGGGTTTTAATCATTAATAAAAAACAAAATGAAAACATATTTTAAATTATATAAAAAACTAGTTGTTGCCTTATTACTGCTTTCAGGGATTGCTTTTACTTCTTGTGAAAATAACGAAGACCTGAACATAGCACCGGAAACAACCGTTTCTGATAAGGATATTTTTAAAACTCCGGCAAGAATTGAAGGTTTGGTAAACGGAATTTATAAAGCTTTTAAAGGCGCCAGTTTATACGGAGGACGTTTCCTTTTGTATCAGGATCAGCGCGGAGAAGATTTTATCAATATTACAGCCAACAACTTTACAGGATACGAAAGCTGGAATAACTCATACAGTTCAGGTTCAAATGATATTAATAACCTTTGGGGATCAGCTTATTCAGCAATTAATAATGCTAATATTTTGATTGAAGGACTGGCGATAAACCAAGGTGTAATTACAGAAGAAAAAGCAAAGCAATACATTGGCGAGGCCAAATTGGTTCGTGCGCTTTCTTATTACAGTCTGATCATCAGCTACGGACAGCCTTATAATAAAGATGCCGGAGCCTCAAAAGGAGTTCCGCTTCGTTTAAAAGCAGAAACAGGAGCAGCCAATAATAATCTCGCAAGAAGTTCTGTTGCAGAAATTTACAAGCAGATATTGAAAGACTTAGATGAAGCTGAAGCTGCATTGCCGCAAAGTTATGCAACGGCAGATCTTAATACCACCAGAGCACACGTAAGTACCGCAATTGCCCTAAAAACAAGAGTATATCTGACCATGAACAACTGGACAAAAGTAATTGAAGAAGCTGTAAAATTAGCCCCTCAGGCACAAGCACCATTTTCTACTACTGCAAGTGATGTAAAACACACTTTACAGCCGGATATTACGGTTTTATTTTCTTCGAATTATGCAACGGTCGAATCTATTTTCAGTATTCCGATGAGTTCTTTAGATTCCTATACAGGGCAATCTTCCATCGCTTACATCTACAATACCAATTTAGAGTATTATCTAAATCCAACAGGTATTTTGGGAGATGCGCAATGGAGAACAACTGATAAACGCCGCGACTTAACCAGAACAGTTTCAGGAAAACAATATTTTAAAAAGTACGCAAAACCATCGCCATTCCTGGATTATATTCCAGTAATTAGATATTCTGAAGTATTATTGAATTACGCCGAAGCTGCTGAAAAAACCGGAAACCTGGCCCTTTCGGCTAATCTCCTTAAAGCGGTTCACCAGCGTTCAGATGCTTCGTATGCTTTTGCTCCCACAGTACTTTCAGATCCAAACCAGTTAATTAATGCCATCTTGAAAGAACGAAGAATCGAATTATTGGGAGAAGGTTTCCGTGGACCGGATTTGCTAAGAAATCTGCAGACACTTCCTGCCAAAGGCGACAGTAAATTACAAACTCCCGCAGTAACACCTTCTGATGCTAATTATATATTTCCGCCGGCAAATACAGAGTTGGCAACCAATAAATTATATTAAAAAAATCATTCATAATAATCAACCGTGGGCTTTGTCAAAGTTCAAAACTTTGACAAAGTTTTACTTAAACTCAAATAAAATGAAAAAAATACTATTATTTCTTACGCTTTGCCTTGGAGCAACAGCGACTCAGGCACAAGAAGCCAATGTGCAGCTAAAAGGAACAGTTGTAGATACTGTCGCCCAATATGTTTACTTGCAGAAATTCCATAACAAGATGTTTACCACTATAGACTCAGTAAAAGTGGTTAATGGAAATTTTAGTTTTAAAACAAAAGTAAAACTTCCTGAATTGTACGGATTAAGCGTTAATACAGCGAATACCCCACTTTATATATTCCTTGAAAAAGCACCGATCACCGTAAAATTGAGTCCTGCCAAATATTACAGCAATTCAGTTGTATCAGGCTCCGCATCTCAGGATTTGTTCGATGTGTACAAGAAAACACAAAATGTTGATATAAGTAAATTTATCACAGAACATCCCAGCTCTATAGTTTCAGCTTATGTATTATATAGAAACTGGTCGTACCGATTGACTCCGGAGCAAATTTTACAGAATATTGCACTATTAGATAAAAGTCAGCAAAATTCTACTTACGTAAAAGAATTAAAGGAATTGGTAACCGTGCTAAACGGATTACAAGTCGGAAAAAAAGCACCGGATTTTACGTCTAAAGATCCTGATGGAAAATCAGTTCGTTTTTCAGAAAATCTAAAAGGATATACGTTAGTTGATTTTTGGGCTTCGTGGTGTGCGCCATGCCGAAAAGAAAACCCGAATATCGTAGCAGCCTATAAAGAATATCACGATAAAGGATTTAACATCATCGGAATCTCTCTGGATAAAAAGAAAGAAAACTGGATCAAAGGGATTAAAGACGATCACTTAGACTGGTTACAAGTTTCAGAATTAATTTACTGGAATAGCGAAATCGCCAAATTATATGGCGTGAGAGCCATTCCTGCAAACTATTTAGTAGATTCTAAAGGAATAATCGTAGCCAGAAATCTTCGTGGAGAAGAATTACAATCGACTCTTAAATCACTTTTGAATCAGAATAATTAGTTTGGGAGAGTGGAAAGTGGAAAAGAATATAGAATATAGAGTATAGAGCAAAGAGTATAGAGGGAAAGGATTGTTCATAAAGTAACCGTACAGTTTGTCATCCCGAGGAACGAGGGATCACACGAGAAACTCAGCAAAGGAAAGAACAAATCTTTGTTGATCAGAGAGTGTGATTTGCTTCGCCTGTTCGCTATCGCTTGAGTCTCCTCCGTCGAAATGACAAAAACACAATCTTGTGATCCCGAGGAACGAGGGATCACACTAGAAACTCCACAAAGAAAAGAACAAATCTTTGTCGATCAGCGAGTGTGATTTCTCCTCCGTCGAAATGACAAAAACACAATCTTGTCATCCCGAGGAACGAGGGATCACACGAGAAACTCCACAAAGAAAGGAACAAGTCTTTGTCGATCAGCGAGTGTGATTTGCTTCGCCTGTTCTCTATCGCTTGAGTCTCCTCCGTCGAAATGACAAACATAGCTTGGTAGTTTTTCACAAATAGCGATGTGGCTTTAAATAAAAGCCTTTACAAACAAAGAAAAGCTATGTTTCTATGTGTTAAAATAATTATGCGGAAAATATTAAAATACAAAACAGTCATAGTCTCTATTTCAAAATAAATACAAAACAACAAGAAAAATGAAAACGAAATTATTTTTTTCAGCTGCTGTGTTACTAGCTATTTCAGCGAATGCACAAGTCAAAGGCGGCTTTAAGGGGCAAGATCCTATTACGGCGGTTTCGACCGTAACACGTCCGGTTGAGAAACAATGGAAAGGAGTTTTTGATAAAACGGGTGATGAGGTTTTTTTCGGAAATGATTTTACCGGAGCGCGATTAAACGGAGTAGTCAAAATTGATGATACAACGTTCAGCGTTTTGATTACGCCTGAAAATACGCCCATTAACGGAAGTCCTTGGTATGCTTTTAAAGTTTGGTCTAAAACTAATAAGGAAATTAAAATAAGATTTGATTATCCGCCCAATGTAAAACATCGCTATAATGCGAAAATCAGCGGAGATGGAAAAAAATGGATCGCTTCTGAAAACGGAACTTTTGTAAAAACAGAAAAAGATTCTAATTATGTTTTAAAAGTTAATGTAAGCAAAGACACCACTTGGATCGCTGCGCAGGAACTTAAAACCTCTAAAGATATAAACGAATGGATTTCGACATTAAAAAATAAAAATAATACTGCAGAAACGTCTATCGGATTAACTGCTGAAGGTCGAAAAATACCTGTGTTTAGTATCGGAAATTCTTCTTCCAAAAATAAAATCCTGATTTCGGGACGCAATCATCCACCGGAAGTTACAGGACATTATGCGCTGGAAGCTTTTGTTGCATCGTTAACAGCAGATACTCCGCTGGCAAAAAAATTCAGGAGCAAATTTCAGGTATATGTTATTCCGTTATTAAATCCTGACGGAGTTGATGGAGGGTTTTGGAGGCATAATTCGGGAGGAATCGATTTAAACAGGGATTATAATGAATTCAATCAACCCGAAACCCGAGCAGTTCGTGATTTTTTGAAACGTGAAATCAAAGATTCAAATAAGCTATTGTTTTCAATTGATTTTCACTCTACTCATGATGATATTTATTATACAGTTGATCCAAATTTAAAAGGAAATATTCCCGGTTTTGTACCCAACTGGCTAAATAAAGTCAAAGATGGAATTCCGGGTTATACGCCTCACGTAAAACCTTTGTATTTCAAACCTCCAACTTTTACCTTGTTCAGTTATTTGTTTGAAACCTATAAAACAGAAGCATTGGTATTTGAAATTGGAGACAATACACCAAAGGATTTTATCAAAAAGAAAGGAGAAGTTTCCGGAGAAGAATTTATGAAACTAATATTGGCAACTGTCAAATAATTTTATAATTATATAGAGATGAACAAAATCAAAAATAGAATTTACATTGTTTTAGCGCTGATTGCTTCTGTCTGTTGTTTCAGTCAGCAAAAAAAAGAGCCCATTCAGGTTACTGATCTTCTAAAAATCAAAACAGTTGGAGATGTAGAATTAACGAAAGATGGAAAAACAGCCGTATTTACGGTAAAAAGCATCATCAAAAATGCTGAAAATTCATTGGATTATGATTACGATACGCAACTTTGGTTAGCAAAAACTTTAGATAAAAGTGCACCAAGACAACTAACTTTCGGAAAAGAAGGATCGGGTTCTCCTGTTTTTAGCCCTGACGGAAAACAGATTGCCTTTACGAGAAATGTAAAAGGAAAATCGCAAGTATTTCTTTTAAAGGTAGATGAAGGTGGAGAAGCCGTTCAGTTAACCGATTCAAAATACGGCGCATCAAACCCAAAATGGAGTCCGGATGGTAAGCAGCTTTTGTTTACTGCCTCAATTCTAATCAACGAATTAGTTAAGGATTCGGTTTTAAATCCTAAAAAAGAATTGCCAATCTGGAGTTTCGAAAAACCCGGTTTTGCTGCGAACGAAAACCTGAAAGTAAACAAAATAAAAGCAGATCCTAACGGAAACCTTGAAGCGATTAGGGCTTATCTTGAAATTAACGAAAAAGATAAAAAGGCAAAAGTAATAGATAAGTTACAGTTTCAAACTGAAACCGGACTTACCAGCGAACTGAGGTTTTCTTATGTCTTCATTATAGATGCCAAACCCGGAGTCAAAGAATACGCCATTTCAAAAGGGTTTTACTCGTACACAAATCCTTATTTCGTAAGCAATACCAAAATTGCTTTCAACGGAAATCTTAATGAAAAAAGACATCCCGACAGAATTTTAGAAACTAAAATTTACACGATTAATACTGACGGAACAAATGTAACGGAGTTGCTGGGCGCAGAAAATTTGGTGTTTCAGCTTTTAGCGGTTTCTCCTTCGGGAAAACAATTGGCGTATCAGGAAAGTACCATTAATAATTTGTCTGTTCCGGTACTAAAAATTTTCAACTTAGAAAATCTTTCAGCCAAAACTAAAGTAATTGATTACGATCGAAATAATACCAATGTAAGGTTTTCTAAAGACGAGAAACAGCTTTATTTCATCTCGTCAAGTAACGGAGGATATGTTCTCGTAAACGTTTCTCTAAACACACTTAAACCAGAAATATTGAGTTCTGTCGATCAGGGAATAACAGATTATGATGTTAATAATGGAGTAGTGGCTTTCGCTAAAACAGATGTCAAAAATCCATCTGAATTATATGTGTCTGATCTCAAGTTGAAAGCACCAAGATTAGTCTCTGATTTTAATACATTCTGGCTTAAAAATAAAGAAATCAGCTTTCCTGAAAAAGGCACTTTTATAAACGATAAAGGTCTTGAAGTAGAATACTGGATTATGAAACCCATCAATTTTGAACAAGGAAAAAAATATCCGTTACTAACTGAAATTCATGGTGGACCCGCTTCAATGTTTGGTCCTGGCGATGGTAGTATGTGGTTGGAATATCAGTTTTTCTGTGCTCAGGGATATGGTGTAGTCTATAGTAATCCGAGAGGATCATCAGGTTATGGCGAAAAATTCCTGAGATCTAACATCAACGATTGGGGTACAGGACCAGCCAGCGATGTATTGATAGCATTAGATAAAACGGTTGCACAGGGATGGGCAGATACCAGCAGATTGTTTATTACAGGAGGATCTTATGCCGGTTATTTAACCACATGGATTATCAGTCACGATCAACGATTTAAAGCTGCTTCAAGTCAGCGTGGTGTTTATGATTTTGGGACTTTCTTTGGAGAAGCCAATGTTTGGCGCATGATTCCAAGATATTTTGGAGGATATCCGTGGGAAGAAAAAACAAAAGCAATTCTGGAACGTGAATCCCCAATTAATTACGTAGAAAATATCAACATTCCGTTTTTAATCATTCATGGTGATAATGATAATCGTACAGGAGTTTCGCAAAGCCAGATGCTTTACAAAAGCCTGAAAGTGCTTGGTAAACCTGTCGAATATGTAAGACAACCCGGCGCAAGCCATGAAATTACCAGAAGTGGTGATAACCGACAAAGAATAGATCAACTGCTTCGAACTTTTGAATTCTTTGAAAGATTCAATTATTAGTAAAAATGAGTAAACAAGATACGCATTGAATGTATTTATTTTTTAAGTACCAGTCGGACAACATGTTTATAGAAAATTATTTAAGAAAACCCATCTGATGTCTTATTTAGTTATAAATAAAAAACGTTATGTCGCTCCGCTGGGGCTTTGCGTTGGTGTTTTAAGTTAATTGACTATAAATATGTCGTTTTGGCTATAAATATGTCGCCACGTTGGAGATTTATGTTGGTTTATTGGGTCAATTGGCTATAAATATGGCGCCCCTCCGTAACTTTGTTCTGATTTTCCGGCGCAATTGGCTATGTGAATTATAAAAAGTGAAATACCTTCTTAAGGTTCAAAAGCTATGTTTCTATGTGCCTGGAAAAAATGTTCTTATCAGTTAAATGAATCGTTTATATTCAAAAATAAAATTATGTTATTCAAAAAATCAATAGAAAGATTAGTCTCTGAGAATGAGCAAAGTGAAGGAGCTGGACTAAAACGTTCCCTTGGCCCAATAAATCTTGTCGCACTTGGAATAGGTGCAATAGTTGGAGCGGGAATATTTTCTCTTACAGGAATTGTAGCGGCAGAAAATGCTGGACCTGCGGTTATTCTGTCGTTTATTCTGGCCGCTGTTGCCTGCGCTTTTTGTGCTTTATGTTATGCCGAATATGCTTCGATGATTCCTGTTGCAGGCTCAGCTTATACGTATACTTACGCCACAATGGGAGAATTTATGGCCTGGATCATCGGTTGGGATTTAGTTCTTGAATATGCGCTTGCTTCTGCTACGGTTGCGGTAAGCTGGTCGAGTTATGCCACAAAATTACTGGCACAGCTTCATATCAATTTACCTCCGGAATTAACAAGTTCTCCATTTGATCCGGTAAAGCTCGCTGACGGATCAACTTTAGCGGGAGGTATCGTCAATTTGCCTGCAATAGTTATTGTGGCGTTGCTTTCGCTTGTGCTTGCAAAAGGAACAAAGGAATCTGCTACAATGAATAATTTATTGGTATTGCTAAAACTGAGCGTAATTGTTCTTTTTATTGTTTTAGGCTGGTCTTTTATTCAGGACGAAAACTATCATCCGTTTATACCTGAAAACACGGGAGAATTTGGACATTTTGGATGGTCAGGAATTGTTAGGGGAGCCGCAGTAGTTTTCTTTGGTTTTATAGGTTTTGATGCCGTTTCGACAGCAGCTCAGGAATCTAAGAATCCTCAGAAAGATATGCCAATCGGGATCATAGGATCACTTCTGGTTGCTACCGTTTTGTATGTTGCATTCTCTTACGTGATGACCGGAATGGTTTCGTATAAAACTTTTATAGGAGATGCCAGTCCCGCTGCAACAGCTTTTGCTGTAACAGGGTATCATTTTCTGAATAGTGCGCTGATTATTGCGATTTTGGCAGGTTATACTTCTGTAATTCTTGTGATGTTAATGGGGCAATCCAGAGTTTTTTACAGCATGTCTAAAGACGGACTTTTGCCTTCTTTTTTCAGCGATATACACAGCAAGTTTAAAACCCCATGGAAAAGCAACCTTTTCTTTATGGTATTTGTGAGTATTCTGGCCGGATTTGTACCCATTTCAGATTTAGGACATATGGTAAGTATCGGAACATTATTTGCTTTTTCGCTTGTTGCATTGGGGATCATTATTCTGAGAAAAACAAGTCCTGAGATAAAAAGGGGATTTAGAGTCCCGTTCGTGCCTTTTGTACCCATTTTAGGTATTGGAGTATGTGTATTCCTAATGACGGGACTTCCTCTTGAAAGTTGGGAACGATTGTTTATCTGGATGGCAATAGGTATCGTGTTCTATTTTTTATACGGAAAACGACATAGTAAATTAAGAAAAGAAAATGAGGAATTAAAGAAATAATTAAAGATAAGGAAATGAATGCAGTTGAAAAGAAAACGAAACCAAGTCAATTAGAATACTATTTTTCTAAGTTTAGAGGAAATACAATTGGAGTAAATCATACATTCGAATCGGCATACGGAGAACAAAAACTGTTATATGCTGATTGGGTCGCAAGCGGAAGATTATATCTGCCTATTGAGGATATTATGCTCAATAAAATAGGCCCAATGATTGCGAATACACATTCTTTTTCAAGCGAAACAGGCAAAGCATCGACTTATGCTTATAATCATGCCAGACAAGTGATTAAAAAACATGTCAATGCCAATGAATCAGATGTTTTAGTAACCACAGGAACAGGAATGACGGCTGCTTTATCAAAATTACAGCGTTATATAGGATTGCGTGCTGCTGATAATAAATCTAAAGCTCAGTTTGATAATATTGATAAACCGGTAGTTTTTATCACTCATATGGAGCATCACTCGAATCAGGTTTCCTGGTACGAAACCAATGCCGATGTGGTAGTTTTACCGCCTGATGAAAACAATTTAGTAAATCCGAAAAAGCTTTCTGAATTACTTGAAAAATACAAAGACAGAACATTGAAAATTGGTTCGTTTTCGGCTTGTTCAAATGTTACGGGAATTATTTCGCCTTATCATAAACTGGCTAAAATTATGCATCAGAACAATGGATTTTGCTTTGTTGATTTCGCTGCATCTGCACCATATGTACAAATCGATATGCATCCGGAAGATCCTGAAGAACGATTGGATGCTATTTTCTTTTCTCCGCATAAATTTTTAGGCGGACCCGGAAGTTGCGGTGTTTTGGTCTTTAATGAAAATTTGTACAAAAGCGATGTTCCGGACAATCCGGGTGGAGGAAATGTAAAATACACAAATCCTTGGGGTAGTTATTCTTATAGTGAATCAATTGAAGTAAAGGAAGATGGCGGAACTCCGGGTTTCTTGCAAGTAATAAGAACAGCTTTATCCCTGAAATTGAAAGATCAGATGGCAATTGAAAACATCAGAAAAAGAGAAAAAGAATTGCTGGACCTGTGTTATTCAGAGTTTAAAAAAATTCCGGGTTTATCTATTTTAGGAGATCTTGAAACAGATCGAATTGGTTGCGTTTCTTTTATAATTAAGGATATTCATTATAATTTAATTGTCCGACTTCTGAACGATCGTTTCGGAATTCATGTTCGTGGTGGTTGGTCGTGTGCAAGTACATATGCCCATTATTTGTTTGATATTGACGAAGCGGAATCTAATGTTATAACAGAAGAGCTTTTGCAAAAAAATCAGAGTAATAAACCGGGATGGGTGCGTTTGTCGTTGCATCCTATCATGACTAATGAAGAACTTCTGTTTATTTGTGATGCGATACAACAAGTAGTTTCAAATTATAAAAACTGGCAGGGAGATTACGAGCACAATAGCGCTACAAACGAATACGAAAGTATTGTAACAGAATCAAGTATCGAGAGGGATGTAAAGGAATGGTTTTGGTTAGAATAGGTTTGGTTTATAATAAACACGAACCACTTCGTCTGTTCGGCTTCAGTTTAGATTCACGAATTTGCACTAATTTTTAATGATGTAGCCAAGTTTGTGTAATTAATTTCACAAACGAATTAGTTCAAATTCGTGAAATTCGTGTTTGCCCATTCTGTTTCCTTGATGCGATTAATTAATTTGCCATTGCGCCAGACCAGATAGAATATCTTCAAGCGATCTTCCTTTTTTAGTTAATGAATAACAGACTGATTCATGTTTTTTCTCTTTAATGATCAAAAAATCATTCGTTAATTGTTTGAGATGAAGTGCCAGCATTCGATCGCTTATAGACGGCAGAAGTTGTTTAAAATCAGAAAATGTTCTGGAATCATGTTCCAATAAGCAAAAAAGTAAAGAAAGCTTCCATCGCCCTGAAATAAGCAGTAGGGTTTTAGAAGCATTGCAGAAATCAGTAAGAGTTTGTTGATTTTCAAAGTTGGTTGAACTTTCTTTTCGCATCGCTAACAATTTTGTAAGGTGGCCATGTCACAGCCATTAGAAACTATATTTGTATCACAAAAGTAATCATAATGAATAATAACATAATAGGATTTCATCATTTTGCCATTAAGGCACAGGATTTTGAAAAAACAGTACAATTCTACGAAACACTTAATTTTGAAGCGGTGCATGGTTGGAGTTTACCGGAATTTAATTTAGAAAAGTGTGTAATGCTCAAGAATAAAGCATTTGACTGCCATATCGAAATATGCGACAGCAATGCTGATTTCCCTACACAGGGACGCAAAAGAAAACAAGGAGATCCTTATGTCGAAAATTCTCTTTTGCATATTTGTTTTACAGTTCGAGATGCCAAAAAAGCATACGATGAAGCGATAGAAAATGGTGCAAAACCTTTGTCTCCCAAAGAAACGTTAGAATTAAGAGATCAAATAAAAACGGTAACCGTTAGCAATAGTCTGGTTTATAGCCCGAATGGGGAAGTTATTGAATTTCTGGAATCTGTTGCTTTTTAGGAATCTTATAAACTTTGCCTAAATCTTGACACATTTTGCCGTAAAATCTTTTATAGTGCCACAAAATGCTAAAAAAAAGCCATTCCGAATAATTATCAGAATGGCTTTTTTGTATTATAAAGTACTTCTATTGTCCTAATAAATAGTAATTGCAGCGGTGGCGTTTACTATTAAATTTCACTTGTTTGTATTCACCTGAAACGGGTTCGATCCAATCTTGTCGAATGATATACAAACCTTTCATCGTAGTATAAAATACGGCTTCACCATTTTTATCAAGCACAATTTCTTTTTCCCAGTTTTCAGGATTAAAAACACGAAGTTTAGTTCCTGCTTTTGACGCTTTACCTTGAAAAAAAGCTTTAAGCGTTACTTTTTTTTCCTCGACAATAGTTATGATATCAAGTGTCTGCAAAGAATTGTTGTTGGTTTCAATCAAAGTACCAACATTATAAACTGATGCTATATAATCAATAGGGAGAACATTTTCGCCTTTTGATGCAGAGCGATCAATTACAGGATGTTTGTCATTTATTCCTAGAATCCTGTACTGACCTTCGCTTTTAGGTGTGAAAACAGCCAGCCAATGATCCTTTTGCATAATAAGTTCAAGTAGTTGCTGGTTGCCTTTTGGATCAACAATCCTAATCTGAAAATCACCTGTCAGTTCAAGTTCTTTACCTGCATCTCTGCGTCTCACCCCAAATTCATCCATACTGCCATAACATAATTCGATGTTTACAGGCTCATTTATCTTGCCGGAACCTTTTACATTGATCCAGTAAGCGCTTGCCATTGCAGGAACAGAAGAAAGCAGGCACAAGCAAAATGTGATATAAAATTGGGTTAAAGATTTGTTTTTCATAAAGACATTCTCTTTTTATTATTTTTGATCTGATACCGTTTTGCTCTTAAATAAAAGGTTTTAAAATCTCAGTGCAAAACTACCTAAAAATTGAGCAGGCATTTGAGGAGTAAGTCTCACGTTCCAGGCTTTTTCACTAGTTAGGTTATTTACTTTCAAGCTTATTCTGTATTTAGGCTGATCATAGTATAAAGCAGCATCAAGCATCGTATATTCAGGAATAGTAACTTTAGTAGTTTGAGTATTGATAACATAGGACATAGTACCATAATTACCACCAAAACCAGCGCCTAAACCTTGATACTTACCTTCAGGAATACGATAACTCAACCAGAAATTTACTGTAGTTGCCGGACCAGAAAGAGCAGGGCGTAAGCCATTGACAGTTGGGTCAGCTTTTGTATACTTACTATCATTATAAGCATATCCCGCTACCACATTGAAACCTGAGAAAGGATTTGCGGTAAATTCAGCTTCAAAACCACGGCTTTGTTGCGTTCCGTCTTGTATCGAATAATTTGTATCTGTTGGATCCGGTCTTAATGAGTTAGCCACTTGTATGTCATAATAACTAAGTGTTCCCACAAGACGATGGTTAAATACGTCACCTTTTACACCAAATTCCAACTGATTGGCATGCTCCGGTTTAAACGCCGTACCATCAAGCGCTTGTCCGCTTTTGTTAAGAAAACCATTCATATAATTCGTAAACAATGACAAATGGTCTTTGCTTAATTCGTAAACAGCACCAAGTTTTTGCGATAGCGAAGTTTGGTTATAAGGTCCTGCTGATGTACCATTAGCGCCAATTCCGCCAGCGGTTACACCTGTTGCAATATTATAAACACCAAGATATTCGTAACGATCTACACGTAAACTTACCATAGTCAATAAGCGATCTGTGATATTAAAAACATCAGATACATAAGCAGCATATGTATTGTCCCTGTTTTTCTCCTTGCGTAATACTCCTTTTCCTGCTTGTGCAAGAGAATTTACGGTTTGTAAGTTTGCGCCAGAGTTTGCGGGTGGATTTATGAAATCAAAAGCATCTGTAGTGATTGTAAGTCGGTCAAAATCATTATAATTGTTATAATAATCTAAGCCCACAACCATACGGTTTCTAAATCTTCCTATTTTAAAATCACCAATAAAATTCTGTTGAATATCAGTAGCAATAAAGTTTGTGTTTCCTGATATAACCTGAACACGGGCAGTGGTATCGCTCAAAGCGTTTATTGCGGTGATGTTACCATCGATCGTAGAACGTGCTCTTGAGAAAATAGTCTGAGACGTCCATTCTTCGGATATTTTATAATTAATTTGTCCAAATATATTCAACATCTGAGTGTTGTAAACCAGGTCATTACTCATAAAAGTCCTTTTGTAAGGAAAAGCGATATCTACAATAGATCTTGTTGTATTGCTTTTGTTATACGGATTAAAACGTACAACAGATGTTCCTTCTTCCTGACCAAATTCAACATCAAGCAAAAGTGATAACTTGTCAGTAATCTGATAAGAGAAACTTGGTGCTATACTGATGTTTTTTGAGAAGCCAAGATCCTGAAAGCTTTTTTGTTGCGTTGTGGCTCCGTTTAGTCGGAATAAAGCTGTTTTGTCTTCGTTTACAGGAGTATTAACATCTACTGTAAGACGATTAAAGTTGTAACTTCCGCCAACATAGGCTATTTCGCCGCCAAAATCGTTATAAGGTTTTTTGGTCACACGATTATAAACTCCGCCATAACTGCTTGCGACACTTGCTCCAAACAATGTTGCCGAGGGACCTTTGATAGCTTCAACACGCTCCAGATTAACAGGGTCGATAGAAGAAAAAGCTTGTCCGGCTACACCATTTCGTGCATTTGGTTCTGTCTCAAAACCGCGGGAACGAAAAGTTACACGTCCCTGATTGGCAATCATCGGGATACCGGCACCAGGTACATTCTTAGAGACGCTTCCAAGGTCAACAACAGATTGTTCTTGTATAAGTTCTTTTGATACAGTATTGTAGACCTGTGGGTTTTCCAGATTTTTAAGAGGTAAACGAGCGACATATTTACTTTCTTTTTTAGAAAACCTATTTACATTTCCTGAAACAGTAACTTCTTGCAATGCCATAACGTTTTCTTTAGGCAATTGGTAATCTGCTGTTGTAATTTGTCCTGAAACTACAGTGACTTCAATAATTTTTTCTGCAGAACCCAAAACCTGTATCATGATACGATAGTTTGCAGGTGGAATGTTTTTAAAACTATAATTTCCTTCTTCATCTGTAAGAGTAGATTTGTTTAGTTCTGTAATAGAAACCGAAGCAGAGGCAAATGGTTGTCCGTCAACAAGTTTTATCTGACCATAAATTGTACCCGTAGTTTGGGCGTAAGCAGTATTTAGGTTTGCCAGTACAATCATTACCAGAAAACAACGTAAAAAATGGTGCATAAATTTAAAATAAGGTGTTTATTTAATGGGCGCAAAAATAAACAATTATTTAGAATTAGTCTTGATAAAGGTTTCTAAATACTAATTCATCAAAAGATTTAACATTCATCTGTTGTTGAAAGTTAGAAGCAAAGGAGAGATTGTTAGAAAATATTCAAGTATAATAAAGAAGACAAAATAAAAATGAAAAGCAGTGACAATCGATTTGATTTTATCACAAAAAAAATGCCTTAAGTTCTTTCGATGAGAGAAAACTTAAGGCATTGGAAAAATTTCTAAAAGTGCTGCACAATAGATTGTGCAGGAGGGTACTGTATTTGAAACAGCTCCAAATTTATTCTTTATACAAGATAATTGTAGCTTTATATCCGGTTCCAACATTCCATTGACTGGATTTAATAACCGCTCCTTTATCATCAAAAACCTGAAATTCAGCTGTATTTGGTGAAGCGGAACCTTCGTTTAACGCTTCAAAATCAATTTTATTAATTCCTTTAACCAAATCTATTTTAAAACCCTGAAACGCACTTTCTAAAGTGACTTCTGTTTCAATAACTTTATCATTCAGGTAAACCCTGATTTTATCCCCGTCTACAAAAGCTGCATCACGATAACGCACTGTAGAAGTGGCTGTATTGGTTACATAACTTCCTAAGTATTCATTTCTTCTGTAAAAAATTCCCTCGACATTGGCCTCCGGTTTATACAGAATGTTATTTTTATAAAGATCATCCGGATTGATTTTTAAAACCGTCCCGTCTTTCAGAGGTGGCGTTTCCGGGTTTGGTGGCGTCTCTGGTGGCGGCAGACTTTCTTTGGTTTCAGAATTTTTGGATGGGATAGGCTTGTATTTATCCTTCAATTCTTTTTGTGCATATCCTTGCAGAGCAGTGCTCATTATAATAATCAGAAATAATATCCTTTTCATAAACTTTAAATGTTTTAATATATAAAAGCAATCAATCCTTAAATTTAAACAGATTAATTCTTACATACAAACATTTAATTCAATCATTTATTGTCTCGCCTAAAATTTATTTAAGAGTATTACGGAACTGTTGATTTTATCTGAAGTGTCAGTAATAAAAAACCTGATTTTCATTGTTCTTGAAAATCAGGTTCTTATGTCATTGTTGGAATTTATTGTTTAATGAACTTCAAATATTGTATCGTATTTCCGGTTTCGGAAACCTTTACCATATAGATTCCTTTAGGCAAGCTGTTTACAGGTACTTCTGAACTCGTCATGTCCTGAACTACAGTAGTGGTTTTTAATACTTCTTTCCCGAAAATGTTATAAACCCCAATTGCGACAGATCCATTTATAGGGTGATCAAATTTTATCCTGAAGGTTGATGATGCAGGATTCGGAAAAATATAATTGGTGATTGTATTCCAGTTACAGAACGGAATATTGAATTTTGATCCTTGCGATATGGCATACAAAGCCGCATCAGCTTTAGGCAGTTTTATATTTAGCGTTCCTTGTGTTGAACTTGTAGTGCCGGAATACAATTCTTTGACTGTATAATTTCCGGAACCTAATCCAAGCCGACTTAAACTTATCGTATTTGTAATTGCATTATCACTGTAGTTAAACACTGCTACATAGGTGACATTGTTATGCGTGGCGGAGAAAATGTTGGCTGCATTGTAACCCGTATTTCCATCAGCAGGAATAAAATGCATATCTGCACGGGCAACATTCATAACATCATTATTTTGTAAAAGGTTTTGTGATTTAGCTTTCCAGGCTCCTTCCACAGAAAAATCGTCACCGCTTGTGATAGTACCCGTTACGACGCTGCTTAGTAGTCGGGCACGATTTTCTCCTATAGAAGCGTTGCCAAAAACCACGTGATCAGCATCGAGATAATCATATATTTGGTTTTGCCACCAACCATAAGTTGTACTATTTAGTGTATAATCTGTTTCACTAATACTACTGTAAGCATCGCAGGCAACCCGACGTACATGTACAAACGGTCCTGTTGCCAGATTAGGCGATATGGCTGCCTGAACCAGCATTGTCCCATTAATCTCATCGATCAAAAACTTCATTCCTTCCTGATACGCTTCCATACCGGTATGCAGTTGATTGTTCGCAAAACCATCTGCTTCGATACTCGCATGAGTCAAAAAGTCGATTTTTACCATTTCGAATCCTGCCGCTTTAAAACGGTTTATAAAATATTTTATTCTGGACTTCGTTCCCGGACTTGTAGGATCCATGGCATAGGCGCCATCAAGTTCAAAAGGATTCCCGTTGACCTTTGTCCAACACTGATCATAATTGTAAGAGCTTCCTTCGACCTGGCGGTTGTATTTGCCCCAATCTACAAAAGGCGCCCAGTAAATACCCGCTTTAAATCCTTTGCTTTTTGCATAGGTAACGAACTGTGCCAGCTGGGCATCCGTCATATTATCCCAATACGAGTCGAGGTCAATAAATAGTGTGTTGTCTTCGGTTTTATACGCCGGGCAATCATCATGAAAGAAATCTACAACAGCATTGGCCTTAGACAGAGTAATATTAGACTGCATGGCGCCCCAGCTGTTCCATCCGATAGGTTTAGGAGCAGTCCAGTCAAAAATGTATTTAGGTTGCATGGCAGCGTTGGCTTGCGCGAATTCCTCGAAACCTGTTCGCCAGTCCTGAGTTGCATTTATCATTACTTTAGGTGAGGGGCAGCTTGTTTGTCCAACATTTACCCAACCATGATCACGGGTATCTCGGGTAACATCTTTCTTTGTCCATCCTGCAACTACCGAAACGTAGGCTGATGATGTGCCGCCGCCACTTACTGTAACGCCGGTTTTCCATTTTGTATGTTCCAGCGAGCCAATAACCAGACCTTTGCGATTGTTATTATTATAAATATTCGTCACCTCAGATGCTGTAAAATCAGCTGAGTTAAGGGGAAAGGCATTGTAGCGAATCCAGGCATCATTGTCATAAGGTACAAAAAGAGCCCTGGTGTCTCCACTGCCAAAGTTGGGTGTAACCTGATAACTCGTCAATGGAGACATTTTATAGCAGTTAGCTCCGTTTCCTGTAAGGACAACCTGTACAGCCAGATAATTTTTATTAGTATAGGTATAAAAAATTTGCTGCATACCCAATGTGTAATTTCCATTTAAAGTAAAAATATGCTTAGTTCCACTGCCAATATTATCCGTAAAAGATTCTGAGGTGTAAGTTGCCGAGGCGAAGTTACCACTCGCATATTTTTGATCGCTATAAGCATACGCTGACGCATTGGTAATTACCGTACTGCCATTGAATTTTATGTTGTACGTTTTATTGCTAAAGTTATAGACAATAGCATTATTATTACCAAAAGGCACTGTTTTTAGATTGGAAGAACCCATTGGTGTTAAAACAAATTTGTCCAGATTTGGAGCCCATGAACTCGTATTGTCCCAGAGAAGGGTAGTGGTTCCGCTGTTAAGATAAACACTTATATTTTTTGAAGCAGCAGTACTCCATCCGCCACTTGGTTCACACGGAATAGCAATGGTTGTAGCTGATCCGGCTGTTAAGCGAATAGTTCTGGGGTCGCCCGTGCAATAGAATAATTGCAGATTGTGCCAGCCTTTCGCCGTAACATTCACGTTTACCGAAACACTGCTTGTACCGCCCAAATTGCCTACTATTTTGCCTGAACAGGAATCACAGTTTTGTATATCGGCACTATTAGTGCGGACACCATTTTCGAATTCATAAGTTTGAGCAGAGCCATATATTGCGAATAACAGCAATAATGTGGTAAGGAAGATTTTAAATGATAATTTTTCTTTTGTAATTTTTTCTTGCATAATAATTCATTATAATTAGTTAAGATGCAGTACTATTCTATACTGTGCTACAATGATAAGAAAAATATTAATATAACGTTAAAAAATAATCGATTTAATTATTTTGAATCGGTTTGTTTGATTTTTGTGTTTATTATTTATGGAAATTTTGATGAAAATAAAATTATTGTTTTGTCATTTTAAATTGTGACAGGCTGTGAAATCAGTCAGAAGTAGCTTTCAAACTTTAAAACAAGACAATTTGTTGTAGCCTGACAGGTACAAGATTGTAATTTTTGATACATATTCTATCAGGTTATATTTTTAGAGTGAGGACTGTAGAGTTGAACTTTGTTATCATTACCAAATGCGTACCCGTTCCTCCGGTGACAAATAAAGTTTGTCTTCCGGTTTTATATTAAAAGCCTTGTACCAGGCATCAACATTACGAACAACACCATTTACACGATAATCTGCAGGTGCGTGATAATCCTGCGATAACGTTATACGGTATGCTTCCGGAGTGTAAAGACTCCGATTGGTTTGGGCAAAAGATAAAAAGTAGCGTTGGTCATCTGTGTAGTCATTTAAAACTGAGGGAATATTTTGATGATCGGCACGATAAAGTTGGTAAGCCTCATAAGCAACGACTACTCCGGTCAGATCGCCAATGTTTTCTCCAAGCGTTTGTTTTCCGTTAACATGAATTCCATCAGACGAAAAAGCGTTATATTGATCAACAAGTTTCGTGGTACGTTCTTCAAATGATTTTCGGGTTTGTTGAGTCCACCAGTCACGCATTATACCATTACCATCAAACTTAGAGCCTTCGTCATCAAAACAATGCCCTAATTCATGTCCGATTATTGCACCTATCGCACCAAAGTTTACTGCAGGATCAGCAAAGGGATCAAAGAATGGAGCCTGCAAAATACCAGCAGGAAATTCGATCGAATTGTATAGTTTACTGCTTGTCGCATCTACAGTTTGCGGAACCTGATACCAATTTTTACTAGTGTAAACCTTTTGCAGCATCGAGCGTTCATTCTCCCAGTTCGATTGTGCAATAAGCTGCTCATTACCAATAGGATTTTTGATATCAAATTTTAACGAGGAGTAATCGCGCCAAACTTCAGGATATCCTATTCTTACCGTCACAGCGTCTAGTTTTGCTATTGCTTCTTTTCTGCTGCTGTCGTCCAGCCAGTCCAGTTTTTGCAGTCTGATAGAAAATGCCTTTCGGATGTAATCGACCAAATCCTTAGTATTTTTCAGGTATTCAGAAGAAAAGTATTTTTCGACATAGAGCTTCCCAACGACTTGCCCCAGACGATTGTTTACGTATAAAATTGATTTTTTTTCTCTTGAAGCATCATTTGTAATTCCACTTAAAGTACCGGAATAAAAATCAAATTGATTTTTGCGGAATTGCTCGGGTAAAAGAGTAGAATGATTCACAATCCAGTGAAACGCAAGATAAGAGGACCAAATGTCTGTTGATGTATTTGCAAATAAGGCCGCCTTTGCCTTTATTGCGGAGTCGGCCTGCAAGATTATTTCACTTACATGGTCTACCTGTCTGCTGGCCAAAAAAACTTTCCAGGGAAAACCCGGAGCATAAGTAGAGAGTTCTGATGTGGGCAACAAGCGTGAATTAATCTTGCTGTCACGCATTTGTGCAGGTGTCCATTGTACTGCTGCCAACTGAGTTTCAATTTCAAGAATATCATTAGCGCGTTTTTCAGCATTAGAAATACCGGCAAGTTCAAAAGTACGTGCAATATATTCTTTATATGCCTTGCGATATCCCGGATAAAGACCATCTTGCTTTTCGTACCATTGCGGCGAGGGAAGTCCTATACCGCTATCACCCAATGCAACAAGAAATCGGCTTCTGTTATTGATATCAGGAGCTGTGTGAATAGAGATAATCGAAAAAGACTTTGGATTTGCCATCCACTTAGCAACGTCTTCGTAACTTTTTAAAGCAAGTATTTGTTCTAAATCCTGCTGAATTGTTTTAAGTCCCAGTTTTTCGATGTTGTCAGTATCGGTATACCCCAGATAAAGCGCTCCTACTTGTTTTATTGCACCTTTGCTCGTCTTGATTTTGGCTGCGCCGTCATGAATAATATAAGCTATTCTTTCGTCAATTCTATTTTTAGCTTCGCTATAATTACTAAATCCTGAAGCACCTGCCGGGATCGTTTTAGACTCCAGCCAGCCTTCGTTAACGTATTTATAAAAATCATTTCCCGGTAATACTTTCTTACTTATGAACTGAGTTTCGATTCCCCAATCTCCAAAAGTTGCTTTACCATTTGTAGCATCTGTTGTTTGGGCTTTTATAGTATAGGGATTAGAAAAAAGGAAGACAATAATACTAAATTTCCCTATCAGTTTTATAGCTGGAGTTTTTTGGAATTTAGATGCAGTAAACAATTTTAAAAATTTGGTCTTATATTTCATTTTACGATTTTTAACGCGCCAAAGCTAGCTTTCGATTTTGAATTATGATTGTATAAATGCGAATAGATTTTTTTTAATTAACTAATCTATTGTGTTGAAAGCCTGAAATTGAACTTACGACTGATGTAAAAATATTATTTAAAAGTTAATAATGTTATAACTGATTGAAAATGATAGTGATTTCAAAAGTATGAGGCAAGGTGGTATAGGCTAGTAATCACAAAAAGCTGAAAAATAAATATCTTACATTTGTTTATTATAGTAATCAATTAGACAATATCCCGTATGTACGATATACTTTTCAAACATCTTGAAGAAAAAGTGAGCTTAACTTCAGGCGAAAAAGAACTTGTAGCCAGCTTCTTTACGCCTAAAAAACTAAAAAGGAGACAATTTTTGGTTGTGGAAGGGCATGTTTGCAAATATTTAAGTTTTGTTACAAAAGGTCTTTTAAAAGCGTATAATACAGATGAAAAAGGCAATGAACACATCAATCAGTTTACGCCTGAAGGTTGGTGGACATCAGATATGAATAGTTTTTTCAGGGGAGAAATTTCATTTTACAGTATTGATGCAATGGAGGACTCAGAAGTGCTGGTGATCACCAGTGAAGATTTTGAGAACCTAACGTTGCAGGTTCCTGTCATGGACCGGTATTTCCGCTTGCTTTTTCAAAACAGCTTAATTACAAAAGAAAGAAGGTTAATAAGTTCTCATACACATACTGCCGAAGAGAAATACAAGCATATGGTAGAAAAGAATCCCGATCTGATCAGGCGTGTACCACAAAATTTACTGGCTTCTTATCTGGGACTTTCTCCTGAAACCTTAAGCCGTTTAAAAAAGAATGTAATGTAGGGACAACAATACTTGATTTAGATCAATCGAATTTCTTGTTTTAGGTCATCTTTCCGAGCGTTGTTTTAGAAGTAATTTTGATAAAAATTTAAATTATGAATACTCAAAAATTAGCTACACCTTCTACAGATGACAACATAGCCCTGGTAGTTGGAGCAACCGGAATTGCAGGAAGTAATCTTGCCTCAAAATTGATAGAAAAAGGATGGAAAGTTTATGGTCTTGCCAGAAATCCAAAAAGTGATATTGAGGGATTATCCCCAATCGCCGCTGATCTATTGGACAGTAACCCATTATCTTCAGCATTAAAAGATGTTTTTCCTACACATATATTTTTTACTACGTGGATGCGAAATGATACTGAAGAAGAAAATATCAGGGTAAATAGTGCCATGATTCGTAACTTATTACAAGTTTTATCTGCTAAAAAATGTATTAAACATGTTTCGCTGGTAACGGGCTTAAAACATTATCTGGGACCTTTTGATTCTTATGCTAAAGGAACTTTGCCGGAAACACCACTGAGAGAGGAAATGCCCCGATTGGACCTTGAAAATTTTTACTATGCTCAGGAAGACGAAGTTTATGAAGCTGCTGCATTGTACGGTTTTACCTGGAATGTACATCGCCCACATACTATTATTGGTAAAACTGTTGGCAATGCGATGAATATGGGGACTACACTCGCGGTGTATGCAAGTATTTGCAAGCGTGAAGGTTTACCCTTGATCTGGCCGGGATCTGCTGAACAATGGAACGGAATCTCAGATGTTACGGATGCTAAAATTTTGGCAGAACAGCTAATATGGGCAGCAACAACACCCGAAGCGCACAATGAGGCATTTAATATAACAAATGGAGATGTTTTTCGCTGGAAATGGTTGTGGCCACAAATAGCGCAATGGTTCGAAATTGATTTTGAAGGTTACAATGGAACCATAAGGCCGCTTGAAAGTGTATTAAATGATAAACAATCAATCTGGACAGAAATTGTGCAAGAGAATGAATTAACGGAAAAAAATCTGAATAAGTTAGCCTCTGCATGGCATACCGATCTTGATCTGGGACGTCCGTTAGAAGTTATGACAGATATGTCGAAAAGCCGAAAACTTGGATTTACAGCCTATAAAAGTACAAAAGATTCGTTTTTTGAGTTGTTTACACAATTAAGAAACGATAAAATCATACCGTAAATTTTAAATACAAAACGCTCCACAATATGGAGCGTTTCGTATTTAAAATTATAAAAAAACAAAAAAACTACTTTTCTAAAAGAAACACTTTTTCAAGCGCTTTGTCTGTAAAACCATTGCTTGAGTAAAAACTATCATAAAGAGCTGTACGTTCTTTTGGGTAATTTATTTCATAGTTGGCAGGAATACCAACGCTCTCATAACTTTTATTTTTACTATCTGAATAGACTTCATTAGACAAACTGAATTCCCAGCCGTTAGGAAGTTCTTTCCATAATAACTCTGAAAATATTCCTGCTGTCGGAGAGCCAATTCGCACGATTTCAGGATAACTTAAAGTACCCAGTGTAAAGATTTCTGCTGCACTGGCCGTATTATGACTTGTTAGTACATATACTTTTTTACGGTAAGGATTTTGTGCAGGAACTAAATTGTAGTGCTGACTGGCGGAGAAACCCAGACGAGTTTTTGCCTTTACTGAAAGTATGGTTTTGTTGTCCGAAACAAAATGACCTAACAGTTTAAGCGCAACAGTTTCATATCCACCGCCATTAAATCTAAGATCAATCACCACCGATTCTGTATTTTTTAAATCATCAAGAATAATCTTCATTATTTTTTCGACACCATTAAGTTCATCTTCAAACATTTTCAAGGGAACTTTAGTTGTGCTAATTGTTTCGTATTTTTTGATAAAGTCTTTAGAATTTTGTTCTGAAGCAGGAACATAATCTGCAAAATTATTCATGTCGTTAATGATTATATATCCTGTCTTACTACTCTTCAAAAATCCCCATTGTATAACTCCATCATTATAGGATTTCATATTCTCAGCATATTTTTGCTGTAAATCTGCAATGACTTCTTTCTTGGATTTTGAAGGTTTGGTAACGGTCTGGGTAACTTTTGGATTTAAGGCTTTCGGGATTTCAAGACGAATATGTCCGTCATTCATCTCCTGGACAATTTCGCGAAGTATTGCAGCAAACTTCTGTTCTGTTTCAACTTTTTCAACTTTTGGCAAATAGTCTTTGTAAACCTGTTGCCATTTGATATTTCTCTCTTTAAAAAAGGCATAATTGTCATTGAAAGTAAGCCAGAAAATTTTAAAGTTTTTTTCGAAAGAAGGGTCTTTTACTGCAGTTTCTGTACAAAGAGCAGGCAGTTTATTAATACGTCTAAAACGATAATCTACAATGCCGCCCGGATTTAGTACCAACAAGCTGTCTGTTGCAGAAACAACGGAAAATCTACCGGCAAAATTTCCTTCAACAAATGCTTTGCAGTTTGCATTGTCGATATTATAATAAGCATAATCGGCATCTTTTATGGTCAGGGTACGATCGTAACCTTCTTGCAGCCAGAAACTATTTTGTACAACATTGATTTGCTGTGAAAATCCGGAAACTCCGCATAATAAAGTAGAAATAGCTAAAATTCTTTTGAAATAGGACATAGATTCTTTTTTGATTATTAGATGATTACTATTTTATTAAAATCACAAGAAAAACGAAAGAGTAATATCATCGTGATTTGAAAAAAGTAATTGAATATTCTTTTTTAAAGAGACATAAAATAAAAGAAGATGTTACAGTAAAGAAAAATTTAGCTTCAATTATAGACAAGTTTCAAAAACAACTTTAAATGATTGGATTATTTAAATGTTTAATTTTAACTCAATTTTTTTAATAAAAATGAATTATTTGAAATTTAACTAGGGATAAATTATATAGTACGCAATTATTTGAGAATAAACAAATGATATTTTGTAAGATTTTGCGGTATTTTTTTTATATTTGTGTAATCAGTGATTTTATAAAATAAATTCTAATACTAGAAATTATATGAATAAGATATCATTTTATCGGCAGTTTTCATTAGTCTTCGCTAATCGTTTAGTAATGGAAATAAAATTCATTCCTTTTGAATGTATTAAATCTTCGGTCAGCATTCGTATTAGATTCTTCGTACCGCGTGACATCTACACTTCTACGATTCTAATAATTTAATCTTTATAAGCTTCATACTGCGTCATATTCTGAATTTGCAGTGACGTTATAATTACCATCAATTTCAGTAAGCTGTCATTTAATCTATTTCTTCAATTTTTATTGATTATGAAACAAAACAAAATTTTACTGTTGATCATTTTTTGTTCCTGCATCTTATTATCCAATACTGTTAATGCGCAATTAATGGCGGTTGAATCTAAAGATACGCTGAATGGAAAACCAAAAGTTACAGCAAGACTTATAGGCAGGCTTAAACTAAATGGTATTTACGATATTAAGGGAAGTCTGAATGGTAATAGTTCTTTTCTTATTCATAAAAACGATGTTTCCGGTCTTGATATACCTGCTTTTAGTATGGATATGAGACAATCGCAATTGCGTTTTGTAAGCACTATACAATTAAGTAACGGTAAAGAATTAAAATCAATGTTAGAAGCTGATTTTGAGGGTGCAAACAATACTTCTCAGTTTAGGCTTCGTCACGCCTGGATTCAGTACGATCATTGGATGATTGGTCAGAACTGGTCAAATTTTGGGGATTATTCATTATGGCCGGCATCATTATTAGACTGGGATGGACCTACGGGAATGGTACTTTCCAGAAGGATTCAGGTTCGATATACAGCAAATTTCAGGAAAAATGGTCATACTTCTTTTGAACTTTCGGCAGAGTACATGGAACCGCGACGTTTGTATGATTATACTTTGAGCCCAGGTTATGGGGTTGATTATGCACCTTCAAGGGCGCCTGATGCTGTAGCAGGGATACGATATACTTTTGATAATGCTGGATTTATGAAACTTGCGGGACTTTATCGCAGTGTAGCTTATGATTCGCAGGATATTGCCACAGGAGAAACTGATTTTGATTTTGCTTCTAAAAACGGTGGTGGGGTTACCGCTATTACTAGTATATTTTTTAGAAAAAAATCAGGTTTAGTAAATAATCTACAAGCACAATGGACGATTGGTAAGGGGATAAGTGACTACTTTCTAGCCGTAGGAGGTTCGGGTCTGGATGGTTTCGCAAAATCTGATTTTTCAGGAAAACTGAATCTTCTGCCGGTACATGCGGGATTTATTTCTTATCAGAAATATTGGAATACAAAGTTTCACTCAATGATAATGACATCTTATAATCATTTTTATGAAGGAGCAGGTACTCAGGCGGGTTGGGATCAAATGACCAACTACCAATTTACACTTAATGCCTCTTATGATTTCTTTGATTATCTCACGATAGGGCTGGAGCCGCAAATTGGCTACAAAGAACTGCAGTATGATAATGGCAGCACGCAGGGAGCGAATGCTGTCCGGATCAATTTTGGAATACTTTTTAATTTCTAATAACAGGATTAACTTTATAAATATTGAAAAAATGAAAAAATTACTACTTGTATTTTTGTTGTGTATTGCAACATCTCTGGTTTTTGCCCAACAAAAGCCAAGAATTATAATTCTTGCAACGGGCGGAACTATTGCCGGCGAAGGAAAATCTTCGGATAGAGCGGGATACACAGCTGGTAAAATTCCTGTGTCAGATCTTATAGGCAGTATCCCAAGCGTAAATGCTATTGCAGATATTAGCGGGGAACAAATATCATCTGTAGGCAGTCAGGATATGAGTCTTGAAATTTGGAAAAAACTAGCTGTACGTATTAATGAAATATTTAGTAAAAATGAGGCCGATGGTGTTGTTATAACTCATGGTACAGATACTCAGGAAGAAAGTGCTTATTTTCTTGATTTGGTTTTACCGCATGAATTGCCTGTAGTAATTACAGGTTCTATGCGCCCTGCAACAGCTATTAGTGCAGATGGGCCTAAAAATCTTTTTGATGCCATTACGGTTGCTGCTGATCCTAAAAGTAAAGGACGTGGCGTATTAGTATCTTTTAATGAATCTATTTATGATTCGAGAGAAGTTACCAAAACGAGCACTACAAAAGTAAATGCTTTTAAGTCTCCGGATTCTGGCCCGCTTGGTGAGGTATATGACGGACGTGTGGTATATTATAAATCATCAGTGAGAGAAATTGCTAAAGAAGGACCTTTTGGGGTAAATGCAAGTACAAAATTGCCTAAAGTAGAAATCGTTTATATGTATGCTGATGCATCTCCTGCTTATATTGATTATCTGGTGAAACAAAAAGTTGACGGTATTGTAATTGCTGGTGTTGGCAACGGAAATTTTTCGAAAGCTTTTACTGAAGCTATAAAAAAAGCCACTAAAGCGAATATTGCAGTATGTCGTGCGAGTCGTTGTATCGAAGGCAGAGTGGTGCTGGATGGCGAAACGAATGACAATGAATTAGGAACTGTAGTTTCAGACAATCTAAGTCCGCAGAAAGCAAGAATATTACTGATGCTTGGGCTTACCAAAACAAAAAATCAAAAAGAGATACAAGATTATTTCTTCCGTTTTTAATCATTTAATAAATAACAGTGGAGTAAATATTGTAAACAAAATGACTTTTCTGAATACAGGCCAAAGAGGTTTTAAGTACAATTGGCAGTAGTACAGCATCAGCAACTTTACTTATTTAGCCTATAAAAAAAGCGTATTAATCCTAAATTATCACTTCATGATACTATTACAGTTTGCAATACTTATGGCAATGATCCTTATTGGGTCGCGACTTAAAGGAATAGGTTTGGGGGTTATGGGAATGGTAGGGTTGCTTATTTTTGTTTTGTTTTTTCATATGCGTCCGGCAGAGCCGCCTATAGCAGTACTACTTATTATTTTAGCCATTGTTACCACAGCCGCTACATTACAGGCTGCAGGCGGTTTGGATTATTTGGTGAGCATTGCCGAAAAAATTATTCGTCGCAATCCTAAGTATATCACATTTATAGCGCCTTTTACGGTTTATTTTTTATGTTTATTTGCGGGTACGGCACACATTGTATATTCGCTGCTTCCTATCATTGCCGAAGTATCTGCCAAGAAACGAATACGACCGGAACGACCGTTGAGCATATCTGTTATTGCATCTCATATGGCGCTTACAGGAAGTCCTATGAGCGCAGCAACAGCATCATTGGCTGCGATACTTGCTTATTCTACAGCTGTTGTAGATATAATGAAAATATGTATTCCTGCTTGTTTGATAGGAATAATTGCCGGTGTAATTTCTGTATGGAAGAAAGGCAGGGAGCTTGATGAAGATCCGGGATTTATCGAAAAAATGAAGGATCCTGAATTTGCAGAAAGTATAGACAAAACATCAGAATCAAACAGGGAATTAAAACCCGGGGCCAAAACGGCTGTTTTTATTTTTGCAGGCGCCATATTACTAATTATATTCTTTGGCGGTTTTCCGCAATTTCTTCCAAATGTTGGTCCAGGCGCGGCAGGATTTGCAGTAGGAGCAGATGGCGCAATTAATCTTACGGCATTAATAATAATAATCACACTTTCAGCTTCGGCATTGATAATGATTATAACAAAAACATCTGCTGTATTAGTATCAAAAATGAGCTTGTTTACCTCAATGGCTACCGCAATTGTATCCGTGCTTGGTGTCGTATGGATGAGTGCTACTTTTATGGGCGCGAATGAAGCTTTGATAGAAAGTACTTTCAGGGATATTACATCAGAGTATCCTTTTACTTTTACCTTTGCATTAGTTATTATGGGCGCATTGACTTTTAGTCAGGCCGCTACTACGAGGATCATGATGCCAATAGGATTGTCTTTGGGAATTGGACAGCCACATCTTATCGCAATGTTTCCTGCTGTTAATTCAGATTTTATTTTACCGGGTTATCCTACTTTGGTTGCTGCCATGGACTTTGATCGTACAGGTACAACCCGTATTGGCAAATATGTAGTGAATCATAGTTTCATGATTCCCGGTATTGTTACTGTTGCTGTTACAATTGCTTCAGGTTTTTTTCTAAGTATGTTTTTATAATATCAATTAATAATTTTTTTTCCTGAATTGAACTGTAAATTTCAGGAGAACAAATTATTATTGTTTGTGATTTAATTACTTGCTTTTTTTCAAAGCATCGATAAGATCCACCATATCGACTATAGCATAAGTAGAGGAATAATCAGATACGGCATAAGGTAATATCAAGCTGTTATTATGAATAATGGCACCACAGGAATAGACCACATTAGGCACATAACCTTCTCGTTCATCTTCCAGCGGTGAAAGCAACGGTTCTTCAAGTCTTCCAATTTCTTTAGACGGATCGTCAAGATCAAACAATGATGCGCCAATACAATAACGTCTCATTGTACCCACACCATGAGTAATAACAAGCCATCCTTCTGTGGTCCATAGTGGAGATCCGCAGTTTCCTATTTGTGTAAACTCCCAGGTATAACGTGGTTCTTGCAGAAGAATTGGCGTATTCCATTGGGTAACTCTGTCAGAGTACATAATATAATTGTTTACGCCATCTATTCTGGCAAGCATTGCATATTTGCCTTTTATTTTTCGGGGAAACAAAGCAAGATTTTTATTTTGTGCCCCAATACCATGTAGTGGCATGACTCTAAAGGTGTAAAAATCTTCGGTAGAAATAAGTTTGGGTAATATTGTATGACCATTATAAGCCGTATAGGTCGCCATAACACGAGACGAATTATCATCATCTGTAAAACGTACAAAACGGGCATCTTCGATACCACGGCTTTCAGAGTCTGATATCGGAAATATAACACGTTCTGTAATATCAGAATCATGTTTGAATTGCAGGTCATAAAACGAATCGGCTAACCAGATGATTTCTTCGAGCGCTGTTCTTCTTTCCTGACGAATCGATGGATCGCTTAGGGTTGTATTGACCATACTTTTTAATACTGCAAACTCAAATTCATCGGGCAGATCCTGCATGATTTGCGCGATGTATTTATCCTGAGTATGCATTTCAGACAATTTCAATAGAAATCGCTCTTTATTAAATAAGGTTTTATGCTCAATCTCGGCCTTATCAATGTTATGACCAATTTTCATTACCTGAAGGTTATTGTCTTTGTCAAGAATCCCTCTTCTAAAAACAATTGATGAGATATGACCTTCTCCGGTTGCGCGAAACGAAATTATAACGCGTTTTTCTCCCAATTCTAAACCAGACTGATCAAAATCTTCTATAATAGAGGGATTAAAAATTGCAGCAGATTCTATTGCATATTCCATTGTACAATAAGAACCAATCAGCATTTTTCGATCCAGAGAAATGGCTTCATAATCTATTTGCATTCCTTCTATTACGGGTCTTATTTTTTCGCAGTGTCTAAAAAATATAGCCGAAATATTTCGATGGCGTCTCGCAAACTCGCGTAGAGTTTGTTCCAGTGTTTCTAATACCTGCTTTTCATCAAGCATCATTATTCGGGCAACCATTTGTTGGGTTCGCTCATCACCATTTATAAAATATCGGGCAACAACTCTTTTGGAATCTGGGGTAAATTTTATATTTTTTCGGATGACCGGTACTCGCATAATAAGTATATTTTTTATGTGTTAGAAAAAGTTACTTCAGGAATTTTATGTTATGTTCTTTTTAGAAAAACGCACATTATTACCTGTTTAGTGTAGGATTAAGGTTGTATTTTAATACTAATTCTATACAAGTTAGTGATTTTTGTTAACGAAAAAAAAACTTTTTATTTTTAGTTGCTCAAATAATTACTTGCTTTAAATCACTAAATACCAACGATACCGGTCTTTTAATTGTATTTTGATGTAGACTATGACAAGAATTATAATACAATATTTGTCAGTAATCTAACCATAATTTAAAAGCAGGAGCTTTTGTTCTGCTCACAATAATATCTTCTTCTTTATTATGTTTTATTTTGAGTTTTAATTTACCATTAAAAAAATTATGTAGATTTTCTATCGAATTTACATGTATAATATACTGGCGATTTGCCCTGAAGAAATTTTTCGGGTCTAGTTCCTGTTCCAGCGTCTCTAAGGTTTGTGATACGACAACTTCTTCATTGTTAAACAGTTTTGCATAATTAATATTCATATTCGAATAAAAATAAGCGACATCTTCTGTATTAATTTTTCTGTAACCATCGCGATAAGGAATCAAAAAGCGTTTTCGATATTCTTTTGGCTGTATATAAGCAAGAAGCTCTTCTATTTGTGGTTGTTGGCCCGCAGGTTTCTTTGAGGAATTTTCGAATTTGATTATAGCAGTTTCAAGTTCTTCTTTTTCAATAGGTTTAAGGAGATAATCTATGCTGTTGTACTTAAATGCTTTAATGGCGTATTCATCATAAGCTGTAGTGAATATAACAGGACAAGTTACTTCAGCGAGATTAAAAATCTCAAAGCATAAACCATCTGCCAACTGTACATCCATCAGGATCAGGTCCGGACATTTATTTTCAGACAACCAGGATACTGTCTTTTTTACGCTTGGCAAAACATCAAGAATTTCTGTTTCAGGTCTTATTTTGAGAATCAAACGTTTTATTCTTTCTGAGTTTAATTTTTCGTCCTCGAGGATCAGTATTTTTTTTATTGTATTCATTATATAAGGGGTACTTTTACAGTGAAAGTTTGATCGTTCTCTTCTACTGATACTTTCCTGTCACTTAATAAAGCATAGCGACTGATAATGTTTTTGAGTCCAATTCCTGTAGAAGGTGCTTTTTTTATACGTGGCAAAAGGTTATTAGATATTACTAACTCATCATTCTCATTAGAAAAGACATGAATAATCAACGGATTTTCTTCTTCTGTGCGGTTATGTTTTAAAGCATTTTCGATAAAAAGCTGAAGTGTAATAGGAGGGATCGACATATTAAGTTTCGATTTATCAATATCAATCAGGAAAGTACATCCGTCACCAATTCGGTTTTTTATTAGAAAGAGATATGCATCCAGAAATTGGAGTTCTTCGTGTAGTTGTACCAGTTGTTTTTTTGAATTTACCAATAGATAACGGTATACTTTTGCGAAGTTTTCTGTAAAATCATATCCTAATTGTTGGTCTTTTAGGATCAATTCAGAAAGGACACTCAGATTATTGAAAACAAAATGAGGATCAAGCTGTAATTTAAGGGATTGCAATTCAATTTCGGCGGCTAACTGCTTATTTTCGGCAGCATTTACTTTGTATTCAGCAGCTTTTATGGTGGCATTTTTCCAGTTTCTTAATAAAAAATCACCTGTATTCAAGGCACTTATCATCAAGGACCAAAGGATGATCGAAATCATTGTATATAAGGCTTGTCGAAGCCCTACGTTCGCATGTGGTGTGACTGAAGGTTTTCCTAATAGATAATATATTACAGCCAGACTAATAATAATAAATAAGGCACCTAAGATTTGAAAAATTATTTGAATCAATAAACGTCTTAGAGGATGTATCATCCATGATATTTTTTTTTCCAGGATTCTGTCGATAAAAAGACTTAACATCAATATGGTGACACAAAAAAAGAGATTCGCCAATATATCTATAATGATATTTTGATGTGGCATATTTATGTAAGCATTCCAGTATGAAGAAGGATATATGATAAATATACTGGCATAAGAGCCTATAAAGACAAACGTAATTAATAATAGCGTTTTTAGTTTACTCTTTTTTACCTGAACAGTTATTTCTTCGGGACGATTCACAAGATTTGTTTTTTATTGGATACCAAGTATTGGTTCTATTTCTTTTTGAGGGTACAAATAAAAGAATTTTGAAGCAGTTTTAATTAAAATTGGGTAAGTTTTATAAAATCTAATTTTTATTTATTTCTATGTGAACGTGCTATTTATAAGGGGTTTTAGTAAAAACAGCCAATGCAAATTCAGTTCAATACCTCAAATTGACAATTCACCATACAGATTCGTCGCTTCACTGAATAATTTCTCTGCAAAAGAGATGTTAACAATAATTTTGCGCCATAATAATAACAAATACTATATCTAAAAATGGAAAAAACAAAAGTAATGGCACGGACAGATTTTAATAATTCGAAAACAAATAATGAAGCACAGAATAGAACAAATACATTGATTCTTTTCTTTTTGGTGCTATTTACAGCTACTGTTTCTGCACAGAAATCGAAGGTAATGGATGCTTTTTTTAAATACGGAATCGATTCTGGTATTCTTAATCCTGAAAAAACTAAAAGACCGGATAACTATGCATTCGATTTTAAGCAAACTATAATAACCAGCGCAAGTGAGGCGGTTACAATTGCTAAATTCGACCCTGCTAATTCAGGAGCAGAACGCTGGACGGTTGTTTCAGTAGACGGAAAAAATCCTTCTAAATCTGCCGTAAATACTTTTAGAAAGAACCAGAGTAAAGAGTCTCCAGCTTTGAAGGCAGAGGATGCAAGTTTTAGAATAGAAAAGGAGACTGCAGATCAACTTGTTATTAGTTACAAACTCGATCCTTCGTCACTTAATAAGGAAAATGGTTTTATAAAAGATTGCCGATTTTATATGACAATTAATGTTAAATCTAAAAAAATGGATCAAATACAAACGCTTAACGAGAAACCGGTAAAAGTGGCTATTCTTACCGCTGATAAGTTTGATCTTGTTGTAAAATACAAATGGGATGATCAGGCAAAACAATACCTTCCTGTGCATGAAAAACTTACAATGGAAGCTAAATTTATTGGGCAGGCTGCCAATGTAGAAACGATTACTGAATATTCTAATTATACTAAAAAATAATCACTGACTTCTTGCAAAGTAGTGGGTTACTAAAACCCGCTGTTTGCATAAAAAAAGAATATTTAGTTTAAAATTAAAAATTAAAAACATGAAAAAAATAATTGTTATAGCAGCGCTATGTATGTCTGTGTTTGGTTATAGTCAGGTACATATTGGGGCAAAAGCAGGGGTTAATATGAATAAACTTGATGGTGAAAATTTTAATAGTAATTTCGAATTGGGTTATCAGTTGGGTGGTTTCGCATATGTGAACTTTAGTGATTTTTTAGGTGTTCAGGGAGAAGTGTTGTTCAATCAGACTAATACTAAAATTGCTGACAGCTATAAAGATATTTTTGATAATGCTTTCAAAAAAAATAAAACCCTGAATTATGTAAGTGTGCCAGTATTGCTTCGTTTGAACAGTGAGGGATTGATTACAGTTGTTGCAGGGCCGCAGTTCAGTTTTTTAACCAGTGGAAACCAGAGTGTTCTTGAGAATGGTAAAAAATTGTTCAAAAAGACTGATTTTGCTTTTGTGGCTGGTACCGAAGTTAATTTAAGACCGGTGACACTTTATGCGAGATATGTTTGGGGATTCTCTGATGTGACTGATTTTGGATCGAAGGCTAACAGTCATCAAATTCAGGCAGGACTAGGTCTTCGTTTGTTTTAGTAGCGGTAATGAACAGCTGTAAAATAATAAAAGGATTGCTTATTACCCTGGTGATCCTGATTTTATCTCTTTGTATGCTGATTGGCAGAGGACTTCATTTTGTTCTGAAAATGAGAACGACATTAAACGAGAATATAACTTGTCTGGTTTTATACTAAGAATGATACTTTAATAGTGTAATGTTTTGGATTTTTTATAAGTTGCCAAAAAGCAAAACCTCCGGAATCTTTTGATACCGGAGGTTTTCTCATTCTTAAAAGTAAGCGTTTTTATATCATTTGCTTAATTCCATATTTCATTCATTTCTGTTAATATGATGGGTTTGCCATCAGTAACAACAATAGTATGCTCATGTTGCGCCATATAACCACCCTTGTTACCCACCATTGTCCAGCCGTCTTGCAAGGTTTCTGCAATTGTAGAAGTAGTTGAAATAAAGGTTTCAATCGCTACTACAGAGTTCTTTTTGAATCTTGTCTGATTGAATTTATCTCTGTAATTCGCTATTTCATGTGGTGCTTCGTGAAGACTTTTTCCAATACCGTGACCTGTTAAGTTTTTAATGACTTTGTAACCTCTTTTTTTAGCTTCGGTTTCAATTAGATAACCAATGTCAGAAATACGAACACCGCCTTTAATATTATGTATTGCTTTATGCAAAATTTGTTTCGAAGCCTCAATAAGTTTTTGGTGTTGGTTCACATCAGTTCCAATAACAAATGATCCGCCGTTGTCTGACCAAAATCCATCCAGCTCTGCCGAAACGTCAATATTAATTAAATCACCTTCTTTTAGTATTCTTTTGTCTGATGGTATGCCGTGACAAAATTCATTATTGACACTTATGCAAGTCCATCCCGGAAAACCATAAGTTAAATAAGGAGCCGATTTTGCGCCTAAATCATTCAGGATTTGTCCGCCAAAGTCGTCTAATTCCTTTGTGGTCATACCAGCCTTGGCAAAGTTTCTCATTTCTTTTAAAGTAAAGGCAACAGCTTCGCTAGCCTTTTTCATTCCAATTAATTCGGATTCAGTTGTGATAGACATTTTTCTTTTTTCTTTAAATTAAAGTTTTATATTTTTTAGTCTGACCGCTAACGAACTTCCCACAGCCTTATGAAGTTGCCGGAATTTGGCAACTAAGAAGTATTTAGAGTGACGGAACGAAGTTATGAAATATTTTTTTTATGGATAAACTGACTGGATATTTATTTATAAATCTTGAAAAAACGATACCGTGATTTGATAATCAGTACTAATAAAATACGTTCAGTGAACTCAATTAGTTCTAAATGTTTCACTTAAATTTTTTAGTGTTTTTTCTTTCAAATAAAAGGGTTAACTTGCAGAAAATTAAATGCATTTATAATAATGACTATTTCAAATTTTTATTTAACTAATAATCACTTGATGCGCCTTATAGGCACGTTGTTATATTTGCATGACGATACTTTCTTAAAAAGTTCGAAAGAGTTTATTAATTAAGCCCTGTCAAAACTCTGGACAGGGATTCTTTTTATTCAGGCAGCTCATTTATTTAATCTTCAATTTTCATTTAGGATTAGGATATCATTGAATTTACCATACACATGAGCTATAAAATGTTCAATGATGAGTTTATATCATACCTATGAAAACGGAGCAAACAGAAAGTTATGTCACAGTCACAAAATATTATTTTAACAACAGGAATATACGATTTAATTAAAGATCACGTAAGAAGAAAAAAAGTAACAGTTGAAGAAGAAGTATTATTGCTTCATGAACTTAAAAAAGCCACACAGGTACTAAGAAGAGATTTACCGGAAGATATCGTTTCTGTAAATAGAAGAGTAACTTATAAAGATTGTGCAACCAATGAAGAAAAAACAGTTGTGTTTGTAGGTCCTGAAAAAAACAAAGTAAGTAAAAACAGAATTTCTATACTTTCTGATGAAGGTATAGCGATGGTAGGATATAAAGAAGGTAATGTTGTAGAATGGCCTGCTAAAAAAGGAAATCTAAAACTGGAAATCTTAAAAGTAGAAGAAGTTGCATAACGAGCTTCTTTAAATTATAAAAAAACATCCCATAAAGAATTTTTCTTTATGGGATGTTTTTTTATAATTTAAGCGAAAGGATTAATTATCACAGAAAGATCCTATTTGTTTTAAATGTCTTTCGGTCTGGTATTTATTAAAGTTGTCCCATTGTGGAGGAGAACTTGTTTTTTGTCCGTACATAGCATCCAGACAAACATTGTTGTCTTTGTATTTGTCATGTAATACAGCTAATATTTTAAAGAAGAATTGATCTAACATTACGATAGCTTCAAATTCAGATTTAAGAGTACTGTAATTACTGTCTGATGGATTTAGTATTTGCAGTAACTCTAAAACTTCATTCTTTTCGTCTTCCTCTATTTCAGTTAGATAACCCATTTTTAAAGTTTTAAAAACAAGATTATTCCAGGCTTTGCTGTCATGTCCCCATTGAACATCAGGGAGATTTAAAGAGTGCTCACAGATTAAAATAATAGAAAAAAGAACATCATTCAGGTATTCTGCCGGAAACTCATCAAAGCTTCTGAATTCAAAACCGCTTTGGTACATTTTTTCCTGGTTAAAATCAAGACCTACTTCTGATAACATTTCATATTCCATGTCAGCTTCAATCTGATCGCGCCACCAAATGTTTTCCTCTTTTTCGAATTTCAGCAATTTTCTAAATTCATCTACATTATAGGTAAGGATCTTACCTTTTGGCATTGCTTTATTATAAGTTCCAACGCCTATGTAGCGGGACATGGCATTTCGCATTGAACCTAAAGTAAATTTTTTGTCTAAAGTGAATTTATCACTAATAACACCCATAATATCAGGGCTGCCAAGAGTAGCTATAAAAAAAGGCTCAAACCATTGCAATAAATAGATGGCATTGGCATGTGTTTTTTCAAAATCATTATAATCAACAATTCTGCTGTCTTCAGTTAGAGAAGGCAAAGTAATGTGAAAATGGTACGTTCCGTTGTTAAACAAAACCAGGTTTTCCTGATTGGTCATAAACATGTTAAGACCATTATTGTAATCCGGAAAATTTAATTTTTCGTTTAGAACTGAAGATTCATTGATTTTATCAAGGAATAATTTTTTGGTCGCTTTTAGTTCTTTACAAGAATCAGCTATTGTTCTGTTTTCAAAATATTTGGTTACAAATTCGATAGAATCCCCATCAAAATGTACAGAACCCATTGTTTTGTTTCTTTGGGTAATCATACTTTGAATGTTGTAGGGCTGATCCTCAAGGAAAAGTTCCATTATCGATTTTCCAAGATATTCAGGATTTTCAAGCGGTTGTGCAGTTACTTCACCATTTTCTGTATCAATCAATGGTTTTATTGGTGATAATGTCTTGTGCTGATAGTTGATGTCCAGTTTTTCAAGTGAGTGACTGTTCATCATTCGGCTTACTTTATAGTTTTCCGTCAAGCCAAAAGCTTTTTTCAAAACAGGCGCTAAGCTTTCTGGTTTGTAACATTTTCTATAGTCAATACTGTATTTTTCAAAACCAATCTTTTCTTGTATAAATTCACCAGAGACTATTAAGGGATCTTCAAATTGTAAGTAAGTTTCGTTTTCTAATCCTATTCCCCAATAATACTTTTTTGTCTGATTGTCTTTCATTTATACTAATTTTCTTTTTATGGTTTATTAAAATATTTAAAGCTTGTTTTTTATTCGGATGTAATTCCAGTGTGTTAAAATAGGAGACAGGAAGCCTCATAACGGATTAAGCATATTTTGCCTCCATTATAAAAGTTCTTGTTTACTTTTAAAAATATAGGAATTTATATTTTAGGAATTTTGCACTTGTATCGACTAGAAGACCAATTAAGTAGTAAAATTTTATAATGAAGTTATAAAATCACTATCGCTATTAATCGCTTTTGCATCAATAATTTAAGCAAGGGAATAGCTAAATCACAACTTTTGCTATTCTTGTTTTTTCCAAGTTGCAAAAGTAATTCTTTTTTATGTTATTTCCAAGTACTTAATGTATTGGAAATCAATAATAATTTTGAAGACTGAACAATCGGCGTTGTTGTTTTTATTTATTCGTGGTAATAGAGCACGTAGGAGGAATATAACTCATCATTCCACCAATCTTTTCTCACTTCTGCAAAGTAATTATAATTTAACTTTCCTGCTTGTGACTGTAGTGGATATACTACAATGTCATTTTCACGATACGCTTTATGTGTATCAGTTTCGGGAACAACAGGAACAATATGTCCGGAAAGCCCTTTTTCTTTTCTTTTGGCACAAATTATTCCAATTCCGCCATTAGCATTTACTTTATTCTGCATTTCGTCAACAGAAAACATTCTTTTCCATCCAAAACTTGCTCCCCATTCTAAAAACCAATCGTGTAGTGCGCTGGAATAAATGCGATCAACAGTTTGTTCGAAAATAACTTCTACTTCCTGTCCCTGCAAAACTTTTTCCAGAGATTCCGGTGTCCACCAAACTGTTGGCAGATATACTTTAGAGAAATAGCAATAATCATAAGAGTATACATTGCAGTAGGTATCTTCTACAGTTCTTTGGTATCTCAGATTATTTTCAACATCCAATTTATCAATAAGTCGCCCAATGCTTTCTTTTTTACTCGCAACATTTGTCAAATCCCTAAAAGGAATACTGGAATCCATAAGAGGTTTTTCTTTCATTTCCATAGAATCCAAACGGGATTCGGGATCCGGTAATAAATCTACTTTCGTTATTTGACTATTCGGTATTGGATTATCTTCCAGAGGTAACGATGCTACTGATAGGGTATGTTTTTCCATTTTGACTGCTTAAAATTAATTGGCCTAACGCTATAGTAACTGATTATTCGTACAACGTAATTCTATTAACCAAAACGTAAATATATTTTAAACTTTCGAAAGAGCTATAGAAAAAGAGAAAATTTAGAGAAAATTTACAATTAGTTGCGTTGTTAATTGATCATGTTTAGTCGTTGTAGGCAATGTTATTGAATTAAAAAATAACTAATAGGGAGAAAAAAAACACAAAGATTATCCTCTCGACGAAGAGATCTTCGTAAGAGAATTTAATCTTTGTTGAGTTTCGCGTGTGATCTCTCCCTCTGGTCGAGATGACAAGATTGCGGCGACTTATTGAAGCGTAAATCTTTGTCAAAGTTTTGAACCAAGAGTGTAAGGAACTTTTGTAAAAAACTATTATTTTTATTTTCTGTATGTCAATAAATATCAGAAAATGCAAATCAGAACAGAAGTAAAA